>CAYYVB010000013.1:0-16737 GCA_964475035.1 uncultured Opitutaceae bacterium
GCTCACGGCCGATCATGGTGCGAGCCCGCTGCCGGAGCGCGTGCAGGCGATGCGCCCGGAGATTCCGGCTGGCCGGCTCGATCGCGCCGCCGTGGATCGCGACGTGAGCGATGCGCTCACGGAGCGATTCGGTGCCCTCGCGGCGGGCGAATTTTGGGCGATGCGAGACAACTCTGCGTATCACCTGAATCCGCGCGCGCTCGCGGCCAAAAGCATCTCGCGCGAGGCCGCCGCCGAGGTCGTGCGGCAGGCGCTGGAACGTCGCGTGGAGATCGCGAGCGCGCACACTGCGCTGCAGATCGAAGCAGCCGCCCCGGTGGGCGATTCGTTGGCGGCGGGTTTGCGTCGCAGCTACTATCCGGTGCGCAGCGGCGACGTGATCTTTGTCTTCAAGCCGTATTTCGTCGACCGGCCCAACACCGGCACGAACCACGGCACGCCCTACGATTACGATACGCACGTGCCGCTGCTGTGGTTCGGGCCCGGCGTGCCGCGCGGCGTGTTCTCCCAGCGGGTGGGCGTGGATAACATCGCGGCAACCCTCGCCGCGCTGCTGCAACTGCCGAAGCCGCCGGAGGCGAATCCCGAGCGTCTTTTTTAGACGATGGAGAAAGAGAACGTGCTCCTCCGAATGCGCGGGATCGCGAAACGCTATCCCGGCGTGGTGGCCTTGGACGGCGTGGATCTCGAGGTGCGCCGCGGGGAAGTGCACGTGCTGCTGGGGGAAAACGGCGCCGGCAAATCGACGCTGATGAAAATCCTCGCGGGCGCCGTCTCGCGCGACGCGGGGACGATTGAGATCGCCGGGGCGGCGTGCGGCATGGAATCGCCGCGCGCGGCGCAGGAAGCCGGCGTGAGCATCATCTACCAGGAGTTCAACCTCGTGCCGCACCTCACGGTGGCGGAGAACATCTTTCTCGGCCGCGAGCCGCGCGCGCTGGCGAACCTGCTGATCGATCGGCGCGCGATGGAAACGGCCGCCCGCAGCCTGCTGGGCGAGTTGCAGGTCGATCTCCCGCCGGGCGCGGTGGTGGCGGAGCTCGGCGTGGCCGAGCAACAAATGGTCGAGGTCGCGAAGGCCTTGTCGATCGAGGCGCAGATCCTCGTGATGGACGAGCCGACGTCCGCGCTGACGGACAAGGAGACGCTGCGCCTCTTCGGGGTGATCCGCCGGCTGCGCGACCGGGGCGTGGCAATCATCTACATCTCGCACCGGATGGAGGAACTGTTCCGCATCGGCGACCGCGTCACGGTGTTGCGCGACGGGCGATACGTCGCGACGTGCGACCTGCGCGACACGACGATGAACGAACTTGTCCGCCTGATGGTGGGGCGCGATCTCACGGAGCATTTTCCGAAAGTCGCCGGCACGCCGGGCGAGGAGCTGTTGCGGGTGGAGAAGCTCCGGCGCGACGGGGTGCTGCACGACATCTCGTTCACGCTCCGGCGCGGCGAAGTGGTCGGCATCGCCGGGCTGATGGGTTCGGGCCGGACGGAGCTGGCGCGGGCGATCTTCGGCGCGGACGCGATCGATAGCGGACGCATTTTTGTGCGCGGTGCCGAGACGATGTTGAAGTCGCCGCGCGATGCGATCGCGGCCGGCATCGGTTTTCTCACCGAGGATCGGAAGCGACAGGGTCTCGTGCTGTGCCTCGACGTGACCGAAAACACCTGTCTTGCGAACCTCGACCGTTTCGCGCGCGGCGGCTTGGTGGATGGGGACGCCGAGGCGGATTGCGCCAACGAGCTGGCGACGGCGCTGCGGATCAAGACGCCCTCCGTGCGCCAGCGCGTGCTGCATCTCAGCGGTGGCAACCAGCAGAAGGTCGTGCTCGCGAAGTGGCTGTGCCGCGAAGCAGAGATTCTTATCTTCGACGAGCCCACGCGCGGGATCGACGTCGGTTCCAAGGTCGAGATCTACCAGCTGATCAACCGCCTCGTCGCCGCGGGCAAGGCGGTGCTGATGATCTCCTCGGAGCTGCCCGAGGTGCTGGGCATGAGCGATCGCATCCTGGTGATGAATCGCGGCCGGGTGACCGGCGAGTTCGTCGCCGCCGAGGCGACGCAGGAAAAAATTCTCCACGCCGCCATTTCCGACGCCGCATGAAAGTCCGCGCCCTCATCGCCCACAATGCCCGCCAATTCGGCACGCTCGCCGTGTTCGTCGCGCTGTGCGTGGCGATCAGTCTGATGACGCCGTATTTTTTCACGACGGGCAACCTGCTCAACGTCGCCCAGCAGACCGTGATCAACGCGATCATCGCGGTCGGGCTGACGTTCGTGATCATCTCGGGTGGCATCGATCTCTCCGTCGGTTCGACGCTGGCGTTCTCGGGCGTGGTGATGGCGCTCGGGTTGCGTGCCGGGTGGCCGGCGCCGCTGTGCGTCGGCGTGTCGCTGGGCGTGGGCGCGGCGTGCGGCGTCGTGAACGGCTTGCTCATCACGCTCGGTCGATTGCCGCCGTTCATTGCGTCGCTCGGCATGATGAGTGTCGCGCGCGGCGCGGCATTGCTGGTGACGGACGGGCGGCCGGTGTCCGGCTTCTCGGAAAGTTTTCGCTGGCTGGCGACGGGCGAGGTGCTCGGCCTGCCGGTGCCGGTGTGGGTGATGATCGCCGTTTATGGGCTGACGCACGTCGTGCTGACGCGGACGAAGTTTGGCCGCTACACCTATGCAATCGGCGGCAACGAGGAGGCGGCGATCCTCTCCGGCGTGCCGGTGCGGATCTACAAGGTCTGGATCTACGCGTTGGGCGGCGCGCTCGCGGGCGTGTCGGCGGTGCTGCTGACGGCGCGCCTCAATTCAGCGCAACCGATCGCGGGCCTAAGCTACGAGCTCGACGCGATTGCGGCGACCGTAATCGGCGGCACGAGCCTGATGGGCGGTCGCGGTTCAGTCGTCGGCACGCTGATCGGCGCTCTGATCATGGGCGTGCTGCGCAACGGCCTGAACCTGCTCGGCGTTTCCTCCTTCGTCCAACAGGTCGTCATCGGCGCAGTGATCATCGCGGCGGTGATGCTCGACACGCTGATGAAGCGCGAGAAGCGCTGAACGTCTTTCTCTTATGAAAATACCCAAATGGTTCTATCTCCTGACCGCCACGGCGATTGCATGGACGGCGGGCTGCTCGAAGAAAAACGACGCCGCGACGACGGGCGGTGACGAGGCGAAGAAGCGGCCGGTCGTGGCACTCGTCGTGAAGACGCTGAATCATCCCTTCTTCATCGACATGCAGCACGGCGCGGAAGCGGCGGCGAAAGCCGCGGGCGTCGAACTGATCGTGCAGGCAGCGGACCGCGAGATCGACGTCGAGCGCCAGATGCAGATCATCGAGAACCTCATCCAGCGGAAGGTCAGCGCGCTGGTCGTGGCGCCGAGTGGATCGCGCGAAATAGTGCCGGTGATCGTGAAGGCCAACCGCGCCGGCATCCCCGTCGTCATCGTCGACACGCGCGTCGATGCGCCGGCGCTCGCCGCCGCGGGCGGCAAGACCGCGACGTTCGTCGGCTCCGACAACTACGAGGGCGGCAAGCTCGCGGGAGAATTTCTCGTCCAGAAGTCGGGCGGCCAGGGCAAGGTCGCGGTGCTCGAGGGCATCGCCGGTCACGAGACCGGTGACCAGCGCCTGAGCGGTTTCCGCGATGCGCTGAAGCAGAGTCGCGGGCTGCAGATCGTGGCGTCGCAGCCGGCGAATTGGGAGCGCGATCAGGGCTTCAACGTATTCCAAAACATCATGCAGGCGAACCCGCAGATCGATGCGCTCTTCGCGGCCAACGATCTCATGGCGCTCGGCGCGGTCGAGGCGATCGCCGCCGCCGGCAAGTCGGGCAAGATCACCGTCATCGGGTTCGACGCATTGGAGGAAGCGCGCGCCGCCGTGCAGCGCGGCGCGATGTCAGCGACGATCGCGCAGGATCCGGCGGCGATGGGCCGCATCGGGGTGGAGAACGCCGTGCGTGTCCTCCAAGGCCAGACCGTCCCCGCGGAAATCTCCGTCCCCATTCAACTCGTTAAATGAAATTCACCATGAACAAACCTCTCAACATTGGCGTCGTGGGCCTCGGGCGCTTGGGCCGACTCTACGCGAAGTATTTCACCAACCGGCTTCCCGGCGCCCGGCTCTACGCGGTCTCCGACGTGATGGCCGATGCGGTCAAGGCGACCCAGGCGGAGACCGGTGCACCGCGCGGCTTCACGGATTACCGCGAGATGTTGCAGGATCCCGCACTCGACGCGGTCGTGGTCATGACGCCGACCAAGCTGCACGGCGAAGTCGTGCTCGCGGCTGCCGCGGCGAAGAAGGCGATCTTCTGTGAGAAGCCGCTCTCGCTCGATATCGCGGAGGGCGAGGCGATGAAGGCCGCGGTGGCGCAACACGGCGTGTTTTTCCAACTCGGTTTCATGCGTCGCTTCGACCGCGCCTACGCGGCCGCGAAGAGGCGCATCGATGCCGGTGAGATCGGCACGCCGGTCGTGTTCAAGTCCACCTCGAAGGATCAACTCCCCCCATCAGTCGACTACCTGCGCCCGCAGAACAGCGGCGGCCTGTTCATCGACATGGGCATCCACGATTTCGACCTCGCGCGCTGGTTCATGGGGGAAGTCAGCACCGTGTTCAGCGTGGGCAATTCCGTTGCGTTCCCGGAAATCGCGCAGGTGGGCGACGTGGAAAGCGGACTCAGCACGCTGACGTTCGCGAATGGCGGCATCGGCAGCGTGAGCCTGAGCCGCATCGGCATCTACGGCTACGGTATCCACACGGAGATCGTCGGCACGAAGGGCACGATCCAGATCGGCTACGATCGCGAAACCGCCATCCTGGTGATGAAGAAGGACGTGATTTCGCACGACACCGTGCCGGGCTTCTACGAACGCTTCGAGCAGGCCTACATCACGCAGCTGCAGGACTTCGTGGACAACCTCGTGCACGGTCGCCCGCCCCCGATCGTGTGCGACGACGGCATCCGCGCGCAGCGCATTGCGATCGCCGCGACGAAGTCGTTGCACAGCGGCAAAGCCGAGACGGTCGTCTGACGCGCGCAACGCGCCCGAAGCGTCTCACGAGCGAAAAATTCCGGCGGACGAAAGTCCGCCGTTTTTGTTGCTAGAGTCCGGCGAGAAAACCGCCGTCGACGTAGAGCACGTGGCCATTGACGAAGTCCGAGGCCGACGATGCGAGGAACAGCGCCGGCCCGACCAAGTCCGCCGGCGCGCCCCAACGGCCGGCGGGCGTGCGGCTCTTCACCCACGCGTCGAACTCGGGCCGGGCGGCAAGATGGCGGGTGAGATCGCTGAGGATGTAGCCCGGGCCGATCCCGTTCACCTGGATGTTGTGGCGACCCCACTCGACGCACATCGCCTTCGTCAGGTGCTTCAGTCCGCCCTTCGCCGCCGTGTAATTCGCGGTCGTCGGTCGCGCGGCTTCGCTCATCAGCGAACAGACATTGATGATCTTGCCGCCACCCCGCGCGATCATCTGCGGCGCCACCGCTTGGGCGACGAGGAAGGCGCCGGTGAGATTCACGTCGATCACCTGACGCCACTGCTCGATCGTCATCTCGAGTAGCGAAGCGTAGCGGTGAATGCCGGCGTTGTTCACGAGGATGTCGATTGGGCCACCTGCGAGAATTTCGGCGACGCTGCGGCGCACCTGCGCCGGGTCGGAGACATCGCACACCGTGAAGTGCGCGGGACCCGCCACAGTTGTGAGGGAATTGGCGGCCGCGGCGGCGCGCTCCGCGACGATATCGCTGAGAACGATTTCAGCGCCTGCCGCCGCGAATGCTCTCGCGAGCTCCAATCCGATTCCTTGGCCGGAGCCGGTAATCAATGCGCGCTTCCCCAGAAGCGCGTCGGACTGCGATTTCATGCCACTGATTGATAGTTGGTTGTAGAAGATTGTCGACGATGTTCCGTCGCGGGAATTTCGGAAAGTCACAGTTTTCTGCTTTACAGGTGCCGCCGCGACAGTCATGTAATCGTTTACATCAGGACGCCATTCCGCCGATGCCAAATCGAAACCCCCTGCTTGTGTCCTCCCCGTCGTCGCGGCGCGGGCTGCGTTGGATCCTCCGGGAGAATGGGTCTGCGACCCGCACCAGCATGCGGCTTGATTTCGGCCTGCTCGTGCTGGAGCGCGGCGAGACGGTGACGGTGCAACCGACTTTGGAAACCGTCTGGGTGCTGCTCCGCGGGCGCGTGAGCTTCGCGTGTGCGGGCCAAAGCCATTCCGCGCGCCGCGATTCGGTGTTCGATGAAAATCCCAGCGCGCTGCGCTGTGGCGCAGGCGAGCGCGTCGAGATCGGTGCACATACGGGCGTGGAGCTCGCGCAAGTTCAGACCGTGAACCCGCGCTATCGCGGGGCGGAGTTCTTCCCCGCGTCCGCTGTCGCGGCCGAGGACCGGGGCGCGGGGCTCGCCCAAGGGGCGTGCCGCCGCGCAGTCCGGGCAATTTTCGACCATGCTTCGCGGCCGGATTCAAACTTGGTCATCGGCGAGGTGGTGAATCGCGCGGGCCTCTGGTCGAGTTATCCGCCGCATCATCACGCGCAGCCGGAAATCTATCACTACCGCTTCACCGAGCCGCAGGGTTACGGCCATGCCGAGGTGGGAGAGCAGGTGATGAAGGTGCGCGATGGCGATACAGTTCGCATTCCCGGTGGACTCGACCACGCGCAGGTCGCCGCGCCGGGCTACGGCATGTATTATCTCTGGGTGGTGCGGCATCTGCCTGCGCAGCCGTATCGCGGCTTCGCTTTCACTGCCGAGCACAAATGGCTGCTCGATCCGCAGCGCCAAGGGTGGACCCCGAAAGGATCGCGCGCGTGAAGACGGTCCGCATCACCACCGCGGCGGCGCTCGTGCGTTTCCTCCAGGCGCAATATGTCGAGCGCGACGGCGTGCGGCATCGCTTGATCGAGGGCGTATGCGGCATTTTCGGCCACGGCAACGTCGCGGGCTTAGGCCAGGCGCTCGAGGAATTCGGCGGGCGCCGGCTGCCGTTTTATCAGCCGAAGAACGAGCAGGCGATGGTGCACATGGCGGCCGCGTTCGCGAAGGCGCGCGCGCGCCTCTCCACGCTCGCATGCACGACTTCGGTCGGCCCGGGCGCGACCAACATGGTGACCGGCGCGGCGACCGCGACGATCAATCGCCTGCCGGTGCTGCTGTTGCCCAGTGACACGTTTGCCAACCGCCGTCCCGGCCCGGTGCTGCAACAGCTCGAGCACCCGCACAGCCAGGACGTGAGCGTGAACGACTGCTTCCGCCCCGTCTCGCGCTACTGGGATCGCATCAACCGCCCCGAGCAGATTCTCACCGCGCTGCCGGAAGCGATGCGCATCCTCGCCGACCCGGCCGAGACCGGCGCCGTCACCATTTGCCTGCCCGAGGACGTGCAGGCGGAAGCGTTCGATTGCCCGGTGAATTTCTTCGCGGAGAAGACCCACCGCGTGCCGCGCGTGGTCGCGCCGGTGGAATCGCTCGACGAGGCTGCGGCGCTGATCCGCTCCGCCCGTCGCCCGCTGATCGTGGCGGGAGGCGGCGTGCATTACTCGGAAGCAGCCGACGCGTTGAAGAGCTTCGCCGAAACGACGGGAATCCCGGTCGCGGTGACGCAAGCGGGGAAGGGCGCCTTGCTCGAGTCCGATGCGCTGGCACTCGGCGCGGTTGGCGTCACCGGTACGCTCGCGGCGAACCGCCTCGCGCTCGCGGCCGACGTCGTGGTGGCGATCGGCAGCCGGCTGTCCGATTTCACGACCGCCTCCAAGACGCAGTTTCAGAACCCCGCGGTGCGCTTCATCGGCCTCAACGTCAACGCCGCCGATGCGGCCAAGCACGGTGCGTTGCCGCTCGTCGGCGATGCGCGGGCGACGCTCGCGGCCTTGGGCCGGCGGTTGGGTCGCACCCAAGTCTCCGCGTCCTACTCGCGGGCGATCGCCGCGGCGCGCGCGGCGTGGGAGCGTCCGTGGAGGCAGATGACCTCGCCCCGTCCGAGTGCGAGCGGGCTGCTTTACCAGAGCGAAGTCATTCGCGTTCTGAACGAGTTCGCCGACGCGGACAGCACGGTGGTGCACGCGGCCGGCGGCATCCCCGGCGACATCCACAAGCTCTGGCGCGGCAAGGCGCCTGCAGATTATCACGCCGAATACGGCTATTCGTGCATGGGCTACGAGATCGCGGGCGCCCTGGGTGTGAAGCTCGCGCAGCCGAAGCGCGAAGTCTATGCGCTGCTCGGCGACGGCAGCTACCTGATGCTCAATCACGAGATCGTCACCGCAGTGCAGGAGGGGCTGAAGATCACGGTGGTGCTGACGGACAACCACGGCTTCGGCTGCATCCACAATCTCCAGCGTGCGTGCGGCGGTCGCAGTTTCGGCAACGAGTTTCGCCGGCGCGGCAAGTCCGGCCGCCTCGATGGCGCCGCGGTGCCGGTCGACTTCGTCGCGAACGCCTGGAGTCTCGGCGCGGTGACGTTCACCGCCACCACTGCGCGCGATCTGCAAAAGGCGCTTGCCGCGGCGCGCGCCGAGCGCCGCGTGTGCTTCATCTACGTCCCGGTGACGCCCGATTCCGTGATGCAGGGTTTCTCCTGGTGGGACGTGCCCCCGGCGGAAGTGTCGGGCATCGCCTCGGTGCGCGAGGCGCGGCGCCGTTACGACGCGGCGCGACGCAAACAACGCTTTCATCACTGAAATGATTTCCGCGACCTCACCGTCCGTTCCCCGCTGTTTGCTGCCGAGTTGTCCTGTCGGCGCGAATCCCATCATTTGGAGCAACGACGACTTCGCCGACCTCAACGGCGATCTGCCGCTCGAGGTGATCCTGCGCGAAATGCGCGATGCCGGTTACGCCGGCTCGGAACTCGGGCATGCCTACCCGCGCCAGGCCGATGCGTTGCGCCAGGCGCTGACGCAACACGGGCTGCGGCTCGTGAGCGGCTGGCACAGTTCGCATCTGGCGGAGCGCGACTACCGGGCGGAGGAGGCGTCGTTTCGCCAACACGTCGACCTGCTCCGCACGCTCGGCGCGAAAGTCGTCATCATCGCCGAGTGCAGCAAGTGCGTGCACGGCGATCGCGACGCGGCGTTAGGTTTTACCGATGCGGACCGGCGGCGCCTGACTGCAGCAGAGTGGCAGCGCGTCGTGACCGGGCTGAACAAATTTGCGGCGATCGCCGCCGAGCAACGTGTCACGCTCGCCTATCACCACCACATGGGCACGGTGATCCAATCGGCGGCTGAACTCGAGCGCCTGCTCGAGGCCGTACCCGGCCTGTCGCTGCTGCTGGATCCGGGACACCTCGCGTTCGCGGGAATCGATCCGCTGGAGGTCGTCGCGAAATACGGCCCGCGCATCACGCACGTGCACCTCAAGAGTGTGCGCGCCGACGTGGTCGCGCGCGCCCGCGCCGAGCGCTGGTCGTTCTACCGCGCGGTTCGCGAAGGCGTGTTCACGGTGCCGGGTGACGGCGCGGTGGATTTCCCCGCGATCTTCGCCGAGCTCAGCCGCCACGGTTACGCGGGCTGGCTGGTGGTCGAAGCCGAGGAGGACCCTGCCCGCGTGCCCGCGCTGCCGAAGGCGATCCGCGCCCGCGAATTCGTCCGCACCCACGCCGGCGCCTGACCCTTACCCGACCATGAGTACCACGATCGCCCTTTCCCGCATGCAGCAAATGGCCGCGCTCGGCGCGGACTGGTGGAATGATTCGGGCGCCCCGCACGAGCTAGCGGAAGCCGTCGCGCTCGGCGCCGTCGGCGGCACGTCGAACCCGGTGATTGTCTCGCAGGCCGTGAAGGCGCAGCCGGAGAAATGCAACCCGCTCCTCGACCAGTTCGTGCGCGAGTATCCGGCGGCGACCGAGGACGAGATCGCGTGGAAGCTGCTGCACGCGCTGGCGCGCGAATCTGCGTCGAAGCTGAAGCCCGTTTACGACGCCACGCGCGGCGCGAAGGGTTTCCTCTCGGTGCAGGTGAACCCCAAATTTTATCCGAGCCGCAGCAAGATGCTCGAGCAGGCGACCGAACTCGCCGCCCTCGCGCCGAACATCGCGATCAAGGCGCCGGCGACAGACGAAGGCATCCGCGCGATGGAGGATATGACCGCCCGCGGCATCCGCATCAACGCGACCGTCAGCTTTTCCGTCGCGCAAGTGGTCGCGGTGGCCGAAGCGATCGAGCGCGGCCTGAAGCGCGCGCGCGCCGACGGCGTGAACGCGGACGCGGTTCGTCCCTACATCACGCTCATGATCGGCCGGGTCGACGATCACCTGAAACGCGTGGCGGAAAAGGAAAAGATTGCGACGAGCCCCGGCGCGCTCGACTGGGCGGGTCTCGCGGTGTTCAAGCGCGCTTACGAGATTCTCCGCACGCGCGGCTTGCCCGGCACGCTGCTGGCGGCGGCCTATCGGCACGAAGGGCACTGGTCGCAGATCATCGGTCGCGACGTGTTGCAGACGATTCCTTACACGTGGTGGACGAAGTTCAACGTCAGCACCACCGAGCCGCGCCTGACGCTCGACCAACCCGTCGACGAGGCGATCATCACGGAGTTGCGGGCGAAGTTCCCCGATTTCGTGCGCGCCTACGAGCCCGACGGGATGAAGGCAGCGGAGTTCGTCCGCTACGGCGCGACGGTGCACACGCTCAACCAATTCCTCGGTGGCTACGCCGACCTCGTCGCCCAAGTGCGCGCGCGAATGCTGCCCTGATCTTCTCTTCCCCGCCGACCTGACTCCATGCCTTCCTCCACGCCTGCTCAGCGCTGCCGATATTTCATCGGCGGCAACTGGATCGATTTTTCCGCGCTCCCCACGGCGCCGGTCTTCAACCCGTCGACTGGCGACGTCATCGGCGCGGTGCCGCTGGCCGGCGCAGCGGAGGTCGACGCCGCGGTGCAAGCCGCCCAAGCGGCGTTCCCCGCGTGGGCCGAGACTTCGGTGATCGATCGCGCGCGCATTCTCTTCCGCTACCGCGCGCTGATCGAAAAGAATTTCAACGAGATCGCGCGCCTCATCTCGCGCGAGCACGGCAAGACCTACGCGGAGTCACGCGGTGACCTGTTCCGCGGGTTAGAGGTGGTGGAGTTCGCCTGCGGCGGGCCGACGCTGATGATGGGCGACATGCTCGGGCAGGTCGCGCGCGGCGTGGATTGCGACACGATGCGCTGCCCGCTCGGTGTGTGTGTCGGCATCACGCCCTTCAATTTCCCGGCGATGATCCCGTTGTGGATGTTCCCGCTCGCGCTCGTCACGGGCAACACGTTCGTGCTGAAGCCGAGCGAGCGCGTGCCGTTCACCGCCATGCGCCTTGCGGAGCTGCTCGACGAAGCGGGTCTGCCGAAGGGTGTCTTCAACCTCATCCACGGCGGCAAACCCAGCGTTGATGCACTGCTTACGCACCCGTTGGTCAAGGCGGTGTCGTTCGTCGGCTCGACGCCGATCGCGCGCTACACCCACCAAACTGCGTCGCAGCACGGCAAGCGCGTCCAGGCCAACGGGGGCGCGAAAAACTACGTCGTGGTGATGCCCGATTCCGATGTGGGCCGCACGGTCGAGGGCGTGATGAACGCCGCGTTCGGCTGCGCGGGCGAGCGTTGCATGGCGGGTTCTTCGCTCCTCACGGTCGGCAATCGCGGCCGGCACCTCATGGGCGAATTGGCCACCGCCGCCCGCGCGATGAAAGTGGGCCGCACCGACGGCGACGCGCAGCCCGACATGGGAGCGCTCATCACGGCGGCGCACCGTGATCGCGTCATCGGCCTCGTCGAGTCGGGCGTGAAGTCCGGCGCGAAGCTCGTCGCGGACGGTCGCGGCGTGAAGGTGCCCGACGCGCCGCAAGGCTTCTATCTCGGCGCCACGATTGTCGAGGACGTGCAACCGTCGATGGCACTCGTGCAGGAGGAAGTGTTCGGCCCCGTGCTCAACGTCCTGCACCTGGACGACCTCGAGTCCGCTCTCGCGCTCGCGAATAAATCCTCGTTCGGGAACGGCGCCGCGATCTTCACGAACAACGGCCGCGTCGCCCGCGAGTTCAAGCACCGCGTGCAGGCCGGCATGGTCGGCATCAACATCGGCGTGCCCGCGTCGCTCGCGATGTTCCCGTTCAGCGGCTGGAACGACTCCTTTTTCGGCGACCTCCACATTCAGGGCCGCGAGGCCGTGTGGTTCTACACCCAACAAAAAGTCACCACGACGCGCTGGCTCGCCGACGGCGTGGGTGACGTGTGGCGCAAATAAATCGTCACCCGACCTTCACCGTTTCGTCACCCCCGCGCCTCGCCCTCATCGCGCCGCAACGTTTGATCCCCAACCCCAAACCTATGAAACCCAAGTCCAGCCTCTCCAGCCCCGTCGGAAGGATCCGCCGCACGCTGTTTCTGTTCCTGAGCTTTGTCTGCACCGCTTGCCTGTTCGGTCAGGGAAGCGGCGTGGGCGAAATTTCCGGCCGCATCACCAGCGCGACGAATGCCCCGCTCTCCGGTGCCATCGTCACGTTGCAGGAGATCGGCCGTGACGCCGCGACGGATCGCGACGGCACGTTTGCGATGATGAACGTCGCGCCCGGCACCTACACGGCGTCGATTTCCTACCTCGGCCTGCCGACCAAACAGGTGACGGTAGTCGTCACCGCCGGCGCGGCGGCCAATCTCTCCGTGAAACTCGGCGAAGAGATCGT
Source organism: uncultured Opitutaceae bacterium (assembly GCA_964475035.1). GTDB lineage: Bacteria > Verrucomicrobiota > Verrucomicrobiia > Opitutales > Opitutaceae > Didemnitutus. Next base: position 12,675 of record CAYYVB010000013.1, read on the forward strand.
GCAACTCGAAACGTTCAAGGTCGAGGGCCAGCGCGCCGGCCAGGCGCGCGCGCTCAATGAGCAACGCGCTTCGGGTAACCTGCGCAACATCGTCTCGGCCGACGCGCTCGGCCGCTTCCCCGACCAAAACGCCGCGGAAACGATGCAGCGCATCACCGGCGTTTCGCTCGAGCGCGACCAAGGCGAAGGCCGCTTCATCTCCGTGCGTGGCGTCGATCCCGACCTCAACAACACGCAGCTCAACGGCATCAACCTGCCCGCCTCCGAGGAGGACACGCGCAAGATCAACCTCGACGTGTTCCCCACGGACATCCTGGACTCGATCGAAGTCGTGTAGGCCGTCACGCCCGATATGGATGGCGATGCGATCGGCGGCTCGGTGAACATCAAGACGCAGACTGCATTCAGCTCGGATAGCCGGATCCTGCGCGGCTCGGTCGAAGGCGGCTACAGCGATCTTCGCGAAGCATGGGGCTACAAATACAGCGGCGTATTCGGCGACAAGTTCATGGACGGGAAACTCGGCTTGCTGCTCTCGTGGAGCGCCAGCAAGCGCGTCTTCGGTTCCCAAGGCCTCGAGACCGACGACAACCCGTGGGTGCTCGATTCCGCGACCGGCTTCCTCGAGCCCGGTGCCGATATCCAGCATCGTGAATACACCATCACCCGCTGGCGCTCCGGCGGCAGCTTCTCGCTCGATTACCGTCCTGACGTCGAGAACAGCTACTTCGTGCGCGGCGTCTATTCGCGCTTCTCCGACTATGAAAACCGCTTCCGCACGCGCTTCCGCGGCGCGCCAGCCCGCACCACGTCGACCAGCAGCACGACGGGCAACGTCACCGGCAGCCGCATCCAGATCGACCTGAAGGACCGCTACGAGCACAACAAGGTCTATTCGATCTCCGCCGGCGGCGAGCACCGCCGCGGCGATTGGAATATCGACTACCAGGCCGCCTACTCGCTGGCAAAGCTCATCGATCCGTTCCGCTTCCAACCGGTCTTCCGCACCGCCACGACGACCTACAGCTACGACATTTCCAATCGCGAGAATCCGATCTTCACCGGCACCGGCACCACGCTCGCGCCGTCGGCCTACAGCTTCAACGGATGGTCGCTCGACAAGGGTTTCAACGACGAAGACGAAATCACGGTCGCGCTCAACCTCACGCGCGCCCTCAAGATCGGCGGCCAAGATGGTCACCTGAAGTTCGGCGGCAAATACCGCGCGAAGACGCGCACCGTCGACATCTCGAGCGATGCCGTCGTGCTCGCCTCCGGCTCGCTCACGGTGGCCGATTTCGCACGCTTCTCCGCGCGCGGCGCCGCGGCTACCATCCCGAGCATCAATCCCACGGCGTTCCGCGCCTACTATGCGGCCAACACGTCGCGCTTCACCACCAACGCGAACGACACCGCCGTGAACGCCGTGATCGAGGACTACGACCGCGACGAGAACATCCTCGCCGCCTACGCGATGGCCGACGTCTCGATCAATAAGCTGACGCTCATCGGCGGCGTGCGGGTGGAGCATACTACCTCCGAATCGCGCGGCTTCAGTGTCACCGACAACAACGCCGCCACCATCACGCGCACCGGCGCCTCCCGCGATTACACCAACCTGCTCCCGGGCCTCGTCGCGCGCTATGATTTCGACAAGCGCATCGTCGGCCGCGCCTCGATCACCACGACGATCGCCCGTCCCAATCCGCTCGATGCCGCGCCCAGCCAGTCGATCGACAGCTCGTCCGGCGACGTTACGCGCGGCAATCCTCGCCTCGATCCGTATCGCGCGATTAACTTCGACGCCTCGATCGAATACTACCCGCAGGCCCTCGGCGTCATCTCGCTCGGCGTCTTCCACAAAAAGATCAACGACTTCATCTACTCGGAAGTCTTGCCGGGCGGCGGCCTGAATGGCGGCAGCCTCATCACGCCGCTCAACGGCGAGTCCGCGTCCGTCACGGGCGTCGAGGCCGATTGGCAGAGACAATTCACGAACCTCCCTCCGCCCTTCGACGGCTTCGGCATCTTCGCCAACGTTACGCTCACCGACAGCGAATCGATCCTCGGCGGCTCGCGCCGCGGCGAGAAAGTGCCGTTCGAGGCGCAATCCGAGACGATGTATAACCTCGCGCTGTCGTATGAAAAATACGGGTTCTTCATGCGCGCGTCGCTCAATCACCGCAGCAAGTTCCTCAGCCTCCTCGGGGCCGCGACGTCCGGCGATCAATACGTGCAGGACCACACGCAGCTCGACATCAGCGCGAACTACAAGATCACGCCGCAGTTCACGATCTACGCCGAGGCGCTCAATGTCACCAACGAGCCTTACCTCGCGACCTACAACGTCACCAACGGCGTCCGCAAATCCGAGTATTACTCGTGGTCCGCGAACGTCGGGGTGAAGTTCTCGTTCTAAGCTAGCGTTAGGGGGACTCGCGGACTGGGCGCGTGCTTGCGCCCAGTCCGCTACCTCTCGGGCCGATCCGGTAGTCGCGCGATCTCGTTCATGCCTCCGTCTCGCATCGCAATCCTCACTGCCGGCGGGCTCGCTCCGTGTTTGAGCGCGGCGGTCGGCGGATTGATCGAGCGCTATTCGCAACAGGCGCCACAGACTGAGATCTGGTGCTGCCGCTTCGGCTACCGCGGCCTCCTCCGCGGGGATTTCATCCCTGTCACGCCCGCGATGCGCGAGCGTGCGCCGGCTTTACGCCGCTTCGGCGGAAGCCCGCTCGGCACGAGCCGCGTGCGCCTGACAAACGCCGACGATTGCGCCCGCCGCGGGCTCGTTCCGGCCGGACGCGATCCGCGCGAGGTGGCGGCCGAGCAACTGCGGCGTGCGGAGATCGACGTGCTGCACGTGATCGGCGGCGACGACACCAACCTCGCGGCGGCCGACCTCGCCGCCTACCTGCGCGCGCGCGATTACCCGCTCACCGTCGTCGGCCTGCCCAAGACGATCGATAACGACATCGATCCCGTCGTGCAAAGTCTCGGCGCCGCGACCGCGGCGGAGCAGGGCGCGCGTTTTTTTCGCAACATCGTGAGCGAGACTGCGGCGAGCGCACGCATGCTGATCGTGCACGAGATCATGGGGCGCGACTCCGGCTGGCTCACCGCCGCCACCGCGCGGGCTTATCTTTCCGGTTTGGCGGCGGAAGACTTCGCGCCGGAGTTCGGGTTGACCACCGAGCGCTGGGGCGTGCACGGCGTCTATTTGCCGGAGATCGAGTTCAACCTCGCGGACGAGGCGGAGCGCCTGCGCGGCGTCATGGCGCGGGAGGGCAACGTCAACTTGTTCGTGAGTGAGGGCGCGTGTCAAGAGACCGTGCTGGCGGAGCTGCAGTCGCGCGGCGTGGCGTTGGAGCGCGATGCGTTCGGCCATGTGAAGCTCGATGCGTTGAACGTCGGGCGTTGGTTCGCCGACCGGCTCGGCGCGCTCATCGGCGCAGAGAAAATGCTGGTGCAGAAAAGCGGCTATTTCGCGCGGTCCGCACCGGCGAACTCCGAGGACCTCGCGCTGATCGACCGCTGCGTCGAGCACGCCGTCGCGTGCGGCCTGCGCGGCGAATCGGGCCTCGTCGCGGAAGACGCGGCACACGACGGCCGGCTGCGCGCGATCGATTTCACGCGCGTGCGCGGCGGCAAGTCGCTCGATCCGCAGGCACCATGGGTCGCACAACTGCTGCAGCGCGCCGGCCAGGGCGGCCTGCTTGTGGGCGCCGCGGCAAACATTGCGCCCTTGTAATCCTCCGGCAATTTGGCGGTCAGCGGTTCCCCTTATCCTGTTTTTCGAAACTCATGCATACTTCCCAACGACTCCTGCCTCTCCTCCTTCCGTTGTTCGTCGCCGCAGTTTACGCGGCTCCGGGAAAGACCGAGCCCGCCGCGCACGCCCTCAAGCCGCGCGTGGTCACCGAGCAGACCCGCCACGACACGGACGATCCCGCCATCTGGATCAACCGCGCCGATCCGGCCGCGAGCCTCATCCTCGGCACCGACAAGGATGCCGACGGCGCCCTCTACGTGTTCGACCTGCAAGGACGGGTCGTCGCTGACAAGG
>CAYYVB010000013.1:16747-26058 GCA_964475035.1 uncultured Opitutaceae bacterium
GAACAATGTCGATGTCGCCTACGACGTCGTCATCGGCGGCAAGAAAACCGATATCGCAGTCGTCACCGAGCGCTACGCGAATCGCCTGCGCGTTTACCGGCTGCCGGACATGGCGCCGGTCGACGGGGGCGGCATCCCGGTGTTCGAGGGCGAGCTGGCGCGCGATTGCATGGGCATCGCGCTCTACACGCGGCCGTCCGACGGCGCGGTTTTCGCCATCGTCTCGCGTTCCGATTACCAGGCGCCGCGCCAAGGATACGTGCACCAGTATCGCCTGATTGACGACGGCACCGGCACCTTGCGCGGCGTGTTTGCGCGCTCGTTCGGCAACTGGAGCGGAAACAAGGAAATCGAGGCGCTCGCCGTCGATAACGAGCTGGGCTACGTCTATCTCGCCGACGAGGGCTACGGCGTGCGGAAATATCACGCGGATCCCGCCGCGCGCAAAGCCGACGATGAGTTGGCCGTCATCGGCCGGGAAGGTTTCGCCGGCGATCACGAAGGCATTTCGATCTACAAGACGGGCCCGCGCACCGGCTACATCCTCATCTCCAACCAACAGAATAACAGCTTCCGCATCTTCACGCGCGAAGGCTCGCCGAGTGGTCCGCACGACCATCAGTTCCTCAAGGAAGTCGACGTGTCCGCGATCGAGAGCGATGGCAGCGAAGTGACGAATGTCGCGCTGCCGGGTTTCCCGAAGGGATTGTTCGTCGCGATGTCCAACGGCAAAGTTTTCCACTACCACGCGTGGGAGGACATCGCCGGCTCCGACCTGCAACAAACGCCGGTCACGATCGAGCCGAAGCGCTGAGGCACGGGTTTTTCGCCTCGTCATGATCCATCGCATCTTTCCGCGCTTCGCCTGTCGGCTGATCTCAACGCTCGTCGTGATCGCGGCGGCGGGGAATGCGGCCGAGGTGGCTTGGATGTGGAGCGGTGCGGTGACGCCGGAGTCGGCGCGCGTGGTCGTGCGCTTCGTCGGCCCTGAAGCGCCAGCGCTCGAGGTCGGCGTCGCCGACGCGGATGCGCCGATGCGCGTGGCGCCCGCCGCGGTGCGCGAATCGGACGGCGGCGTGTTGGCGGCTTACGCGTTGTCCGGACTCAAGCCGGACACGACATATCACTACCGGGCCGGCGAGGCGACGGGCCGCTTTCGCACGTTTCCCCGCAGCCCCGCGTCATTCACGCTAGCATTGGGCTCGTGTGCGGGCACGGGTTCGGAGCACGCGGTGTTTCGGACGATCGCGCGGCACGATCCGCTGCTGTTTCTCCACATCGGCGACCTGCACTACGAGAACATCGCGGTGAATGATCCCGCGGTTTACCGCGCCGCGCTGGGAAGCGCGCTCTCCTCGAGTGCGCAGAGCGCCCTCTACCGGCACACGGCGACGAACTACGTGTGGGATGATCACGACTACGGCCCCAACAACGCCGACCGCACCGCGCCCGGGCGCGACTCGGCGCGCGACGTCTATCGCGAGGTGGTGCCGCATTATCTGCTTCCCGACGCGGGCGGCGCCATTTACCACAGCTTCACGGTCGGCCGGGTGCGCTTCATCGTCACGGACCTGCGTTCCGAGCGCAGCCCGCGGAGCGAGCCGGACGGGCCCGGACGAACCATGCTTGGCGCCGCACAAAAGGAATGGTTTTTCCGCGAGCTGCTGGCCGCCCGAGACACGCACGCGCTGACGGTCTGGGTGTGCTCGATGTCGTGGATCAATCACCAGCCGGAAACCGAGAGCTACGACAATTGGGGCGGCTTCAAGCATGAGCGGGCGGAGATCGCCGCATTCCTCGAGGAAAATCGCGTGACGAATCTCTGCATCCTGAGCGGTGACGCCCACATGCTCGCCATCGACGACGGCTCGAACAATCGTTACGGCCCGTCCGGTCGGCCGCTGTTTCCGGTGTTTCAAGCCGCAGCACTTGACCGCAAAGGCTCCGTCAAGGGCGGACCCTACAGTCACGGCACGTTTCCCGGGCCTGGCCAGTTCGGCCTGATGAAGGTGCACGATGACGGCGGCGCCGTCGTGGAGGTCGAGTGGAGCGGGCGCAATCAGGACGATGTTGAACTCGTCAGTCACCGCTTCAGTGTCACCGTGCGGTTACCCGATCGCCCTTGATTTGGCCCGCGCGTGTCTCCCCGGCACTCGCTCCTGATTCGGTCCGCGTCCCCATGCGTCTGCTCGTCGTCGAAGATGATCCGAAACTCGCCGCGTTCATCACGGCGGGCTTGCGCCAGGCCGGCCACGCGGTCGACCACGCCTCCAATGGCGCCGACGGGCTCGCCCTTGCGCGCCAGGGCCATTACGCCGCCGCGGTCGTCGACCTCATGCTGCCGCAGCTCGACGGGCTTTCGCTCATCGAGACGCTGCGGGCGGAAAAAAATCGCCTGCCGGTGATCATCCTCAGCGCGCGCGCGAAGCTCGACGATCGCATCCGCGGGTTGCAGGCGGGCGGCGACGATTATCTCACGAAGCCCTTCGCGTTCTCCGAGTTGCTCGCGCGCGTGCAGTCGCTGCTGCGGCGCTCCCAGCCCGGGGAAGCGGTTGCGGAACTGTCCGCGGGCGGCGTCACGCTCAACCTGCTTACGCGCGAAGTGACGCGCGAAGGGTCGCGCCTCGACTTGCAGGCGCGCGAATTCGCGTTGCTCGAGCTGCTGCTGCGCAATCCCGGCCGCGTGCTCACGAAGACGTTCCTGCTCGAGCGCCTGTGGGATTACAGTTTCGATCCGCAGACCAACGTGGTCGACGTGCTCGTCTGCCGCCTGCGGGCGAAGGTCGATCGGGATTTCACCGCGAAGCGCGTCCAGACCGTGCGGGGGGCGGGTTATGTTTTCAAAGTGGATTAAGCGCATCACCGGCGCCTTCAGTTTCCGCCTCAATCTCTACTACGCCGTCTTCTTCGGTTTGGTGGCGATCGGATTTCTCGCGTTCAGCTACGTCGAGCTGCTCGCGCTGCTGCGCAAGAAGGACCGGGACCTCGTCAAATCCCAGCTCGAGCTGCTCGTGCTCCGTTACGAGCGGGGCGGGGTCGAGCGTTTGCGGGCCGACTTCGCGGACGGCGAGGAGCTGAAGAAAAACGTGTTCTTCGTCAGGTTGCTCCAGCCGGACGGGCGGATTCACGTGATCGCGCTGCCGGCCGAGGACCGCAGCCGCGACGAACTCGATCTTTCGCGCATCACATGGACGGACGCGCCGAAGCCGGGCGAACGACCGACTTGGCAGGAGGTGCCCGCGGCTTCCGGGGGTCGCACTTGGGTCGCCTACACTGCGCGTCTCCGAGACGGGCGGCTGTTGCAGGCGGGGGCGCGCACGTCGGATCGGCGCGAATTGCTCAGCGAATTCGCCGACGCGTTCGGACTGGTGCTCATCCCGGCGATCTTCCTTGGCGTGCTCCTCGGGTATTGGCTGACGCTGCGCGCGCTCGCGCCGGTGCGGGAAATCCTGCGCACGGTCCGCCGCATCCTCGACACCGGCGACCTCTCCGCCCGCGTGCCGGAGCGACGCAGCGAGGATGAGCTCAGCCAGCTCGTCCTCGTGCTCAATCGCATGCTCGCGCGCAACGAATCGTCGATCCGCGGCATGCGTGAGTCGCTCGACAACGTCGCGCACGACCTCCGCACGCCGCTGGCGCGCATGCGCGTTTCCGCCGAGCAGGCGCTGCAGGCGCCCACCGATGCCGCTGCGGCGCACGAGGCGTTGGCCGACACGGTCGAGGAGACCGACCGCGTGCTCACGATGCTGCGCACGCTGATGGATATTTCCGAGGCCGAGGCCGGCGCGATGCAACTGCGCCCCGAGGCGGTGGATCTCGACGATCTGCTGCGCGGCGCAGCGGACCTCTATGAGCACGTGGCGGAGGAAAAAAATATCCGGCTCATCGTCGAAGCCGCCGCCGGCCTGAAAGTTTCCGCCGACCGCGTGCGAATCCAGCAGGCGGTCGCCAATCTGGTCGACAACGCCCTCAAATACAGCCCCGCGGGCACGGAAGTCCGGCTCACCGCGGAAGCGACGGACGAAGGCGCCGCGATCTCCGTGCGCGATCAAGGCCCCGGGGTTTCGGCGGAGGAACATCCGCGCATCTGGGAACGCCTCTACCGCGGCGACAAGAGCCGTTCGCAACGCGGCCTGGGCCTCGGCCTCAGCCTCGTCCGCGCCATCATGGTCGCCCACGGCGGCAGCGCCGAAGTGGTGAGCGCCCCGCCCGGCGGCGCCACCTTCGTTCTCCGCCTGCGCGGGCGCATGGATGGGTGAGAAAACCACGAGATTCGGATTTTGACTACGATGTGGCGATTGTTACTGCGCTTGGTGATCCAGAATGGAGTTCCGTCCAAGAATGGGACGGTGGCTGAGAAAGCCACTTCGCTGCGACGGATCATCGAGAATACTTCATCGGAAAGTTAAAGAGTCTGTCCGGCACCCATAGGTTGGTTGGGCTGCCGATTCGGGATATGTGGCCGGCTGCTAGGCAGCTAGGCCCGGGGAAGTGTGGGCTTTGAGGGGAAACGCCACACTCGGGGGGGATCGCGCTTCGCCCGGCGGACGGAGCGCATCCGCCATCTTGGCGGCATGGCCGGACGACGCGCCCTCACTGCCCTCGAAGAACGGATGCTCCTGTCGGTCGTGCGCGAACTCTGCCCGCGCGACCGGGCCCTCATCACGCTGCAGTGGTTCAGCGGGTTTCGCATCCAGGAGGTCCTCTCGCTGACGCTCGGCGCGGTGTGCCGCGACGGCCGGGTCGTGGAGCAGCTGGGCGTGGCACCCCGGCACCTGAAGGGCAAGCGCGGCCGCACGCGCTGGGTGCCCGTGCTGCCGGAAATGCGCCGCGCGCTCGAGTCGCTCCTGGGCTGGTTCGCGCGGCGGTATGAACTCGACCCGCAGCTGCCGCTGTTCCTCTCGCGCGAGGAGGGGGAGGGGGGCGGCGCGCGGGCGCTTTCCCCCGAAAGCGCCCGGCGGATCCTCCATCGGGCCTTCCGCGCCGCGGGAATCGAGGATGACGGGCGGCTCGGCACGCACAGCCTGCGCAAGACTTTTGCCCGCAAGGTGTATGAGGCGAGCGGGCACGACCTCCTCGTCGTGAAGCGCGCGCTGCACCACTCGGATGTTTCCGTGACGCAGGCGTATCTCGAGCCGGACGAGGAGGAAGTGCGGCGCGCCATCGCGCAGGGCGACTTCACCCGCGCCCGCCCGCATGAGCGCGCCGGCAACGAGCATGCGGCGCAGGGAGCCCGCCATCTTTGAGCGTATGATTGAATTCACTACCGTGATTCGCGGCGAAATTCTCTCGGGGACCGACCGTCCTCGCAGCGTGGCGACGGGGCGCTTTCTCCTCGCCCGTTGCCATCAACAGCGCCTCGCGGCCATCCACCGCGAGTTGCGCTCGCATCCGCAGTATGGCGCTGGGGCCAGCGACACCATCAACGGCATCGAATACCAATCTCTCTTCGACAAGGACTGGATGCTGGGGGTCGAAGTCCAGATGGTGTTCGGACTGCGACACAAAAACCACCTGCTGGATATCGATAGCATCTGGCGCGATTTCCAGAACGCGATGGCGTTTCCGGACTGGAATTTGCCCGTCGCAAAACCGGAATGGGCCGGGCCGCTCTACACGGTCGTGGTGAACGACCTTCAGTTCACCAGCTTCCACGTGCGGAGTGTCCCTGACCCGATGGCGACGCGTGAGCAGGACCTGATTATTGCCCGCTTCAGCGTGCAACCGCCGCCCGCGCTGCGCCTGGCGCTGGCTCAGTAACCATCGCGCAATCTCGGTCCGGACGCTCCATGCGTCCGGACCGTTTCGCTCCGCGGCCTCCCGCGAAACCGCTCCGCTCTGTGACCCCATCTTTACCCGTATGAAACTTCTTCACCTCACCGACCTTCACTTCAATCAGCGCTGGTTCGAATGGGCCGCGAGCGAAGCCACGAATTTCGAAGCCGTGGCGATTTCCGGCGACCTGCTGCACTGTGACTGCAGCACCCCGCTCGACCGCCAAGTTGCCTGGACCAGAGACTGGATTCTGCACTTTCCGGTGCCGCTCATCCTTTGTTCCGGTCTCGACGATATCGACGGGATGAAGCGCGCGCGATGGCTGGAGGCTCTCGCCCGAGAGCAGATTACCGTGGACCGGGGCTTGGCCCGCTTGGGCGATTGGTCGGTCGAGGCAGTGCCGTGGTATCGGTTGCCCGCTCACGGCGGCGAGCGGCACATCGCGGTTGCGCACATCGGACCCTCCGGGGTTTCGCCTTCGCTGCTCTGGCCGGATGACTTGGATGGCGGCGACGAGCGATTCAGCCGGCATCTCCGCCGCGCCGTCACTCCGCCCGGAGTCATTCTCTGCGGGAACGTTCACGATTCCGCAGGATGGGCCGGGCGTATCGGCTCGTCCTGGATTTTCAACCCGGGCGTCGGCTGTCAGAGCGCGGGCACTCCCAACCACATCGTGCTCGACCTCGATCGGCGCGAAGCGCGCTGGGTCAGCAACGGACTGGGTGTGCAGGATATTTCGTTTCCGCGCTGACCATCTTGCCGCATGCGCCATTCCCCCCTGCTGACCCATGCCCAGTGCCAAGCGGTCGAACGAATCGTTCGCTTGGGTAGCCTCTACTACTCTGGACTCGCAGCCGGCTGCCGGATTAAGCCGCGCCTGTGGCCGCTGATGGTGGGCCCGACGGGATCGGGGAAGTCTTTCCTCGCCCGGGAGGCAGCACACCTCCTCGACGCTGCCTACAAGCGCATCAGCTATGTGTTCGCGCGGCTGGGCGCCGGCGCCGTGGCGGCGACCGACCCGCTCTTCCCGAGCCGCTTCCGGGGCATGCGGCTCACGCGCTGGGGCGCGAACGCCATCGTGCACGCGGTGCTGGCCAAGGCGGGCCTCGAGGGCAATGGCGACTACGGCACGCACACCCTGCGGAAGACCTTCTGCCGTCAAATCTACAAGCGGACCCAGAATGACCTGAACCTGACGCGTGCCGTCATGGGCCACTCCAGCTGCGCCACCACCCAGAAATACCTCCACGTGGACGAGGAGGAGATGGTGCAGGCGGTCATGCCGCTGGCGGCACCGGCTGTCGCGCCGCTGACGAATCAGGCGCAGGCGTAGCTACGGCGAGTTGCGCCAATTAGGCATAAGGCGGAAATGGGCGGAGGAGGGATTTGGCGGGGTGGGGTGGGCATGCTTTGGTCGAGAGTGCATCTCTAGCGCATGGCTGGACGCAGATCACTCACCCAAGAAGAGGAACGGCGGCTGTTGCGCGCGGTGCGCGCGATGGCCCCCCGCGACCGTGCGCTCGTCACGGCGCAGTGGATGATCGGATTCCGCATCAGCGAAGTGCTCAGCTGGACCGTGGGCACGGTGATGCGCAATGGTGCGCTCGTCTCGAAGATCGGGCTGCCGCCGCGGCAGATGAAGGGCGGCTACGGCAAGACCCGCTGGGTGCCGCTGCTGCCCGAACAGCGCCGCGCCCTTGAAAGCGATATTGGCTGGCTCGAGCGCCGGTTGATCCTCTCGCCGGATTTGCCGCTGTTCATGTCGCGCGAGAACGACGCCGAAGGGAACGCGCGGGCGTTGTCGCGCGACATGGCTCGGCACATCATCAAAGATGCCTTCGCGCGCGCTGGCATCGAGGACGACGGCCGCCTGGGCACGCACACCCTGCGGAAGACTTGGGCCCGGAAAGTCTATGAAGCGAGCGGGCACGATATGGGAATCCCCGAGTCAGACATCGGCCAACTGATAAAATCGGGAACCATTCCCTCGCTGACTCTGGCTTCTGGCGCCGTCTACGTGAGATTTGCGGCTGCTGCCGCCGCGCTGGAGAAGCTCGAACGTTGAGTTCCAGCAGGTGCAGTTTGATTCAGGCCGGCGAGCCGACGTGGCAAAATCCGCCAAAATGACGCTGCTTCATTTTTCGAGACGAGATTGAGGTAGTTGCCCCAAATTACGTTCTCCGTGTTCCCTGCCTGGAGGGCCGCGTCGGCGACTGAACGAGTCCGCCCAACCAACATGCTGGCAAAAGTGTGCCGGAGGACGTCGTAGCCCCACGGATTTTGGCTCCGGAAAGTAGCCAAAACCTTGCGGAAATTTCTGCAGATGATGGGCCACTCGGAGGGCGGGTATGTCTGTAGCCAGCTCACAACATTAGGCTGCAATTTGATGACTCGCGGCTTGTGGGTCTTGGTTTGGTGTCGCTGGAGATGGATCTCCCCGCGGGCGAGATTGATTTGCTCTGGGTTGAGCTTCCCGACTTCGCCCTTCTTCGCCGTCGGCCGGATTCCGCAGAACAACGTCAGCACCAGGTAGGGCACCAACCGCCCACCAGCAAAGTTCTCCGCTGCTTCCATCAGCTTGCGCGCTTCTTCGGCGCGAAGAATCTTGGGCGCCGGCTGGGCGTGCTCGCGCTTCGTATATTTGCGGACTTGCAGGGCGGGGTTGCGCTCGAGCCAACCCTCTTCAACGCAGAAAGAGAAGAAGCGGGTAAGGTAGCCGCGTCGATTGGTCCACGTCTTATTGCTGTAGTTTCTCGATCCGTCTTTCGCCCGTGATGTCTCGACGAGATAATCGTGCAGCTGTGATGCAGTGAAGTGCGCGAGCCGGGTTTCGGAGCCAAAGTGTCGCTCGAATTTCTGCGTCGCGAACTTGATCGACTGGCGTTGCCACCAGCTCAGGGCACCGGTCTCGAAACGGCGCTCCACGTCTGCGACGTAGCTGTCCATGGCAGAGCCTACGGTCACCCCAGAGGTGTCGGGCTTGAATGTTTCCAGAAAAAAGTCGCACACGTCGGCCAAACTCGCGTCGGGATACTTTTCTTTCAGTCGGTTCAGCGTTGTCCCGAAGCGCTGGATGTCCTCCGCGCTGAGCTGAGGAGCAGCGGAGCAATAGTAATCTACGACTTCGTGCAGGGACGCGCCGGGAAAATCGTGCTCCAGTCGGGCGATCGCGACCTCGGCTTCTCGCACTTGCGACGTTGGGAGTCGCGTGAGCACGTTGACTTGACGGACGTCCGGCGCGCCGAACAACTCGCTGTTTCTCTGCTCTTGGAATTGCAGCGCCTCCGTACGGTCGGCGAATTCCTTCCTGATTTGTTTCCCACCCAATGAGCCGCGCACAAGCCAGTAGGCGACCCCTGAGGAGCGTCGAGCTGAGGCGACGACGAAGCCTTTGGTTTTATTGGCCATTTTAGCGGGTGTCTAGCGGGTGAGACACCACGCTAAACGACACCTTCGCTAACTACTTTAGCACAATAATTTAAAAATGGTGGAGGTGAGGGGAGTTGAACCCCTGTGCCCCGGGCCTTCGCGCGCCG
>CAYYVB010000014.1:0-22904 GCA_964475035.1 uncultured Opitutaceae bacterium
GAGCGAGCAGGGGCCGGCGATGAGGAGGAGTTTCTGCGGGTCGAAGATCATGGGGACGGAGAATTAACCACGAAACACACGAAAGACACGAAAGGATTGGCCGGGAAGCACGCGTGAAACCGCACGGAATTGTTTCGTGTTTTTCGGGTGTTTCGTGGTCTCCCGGTTCGGAAAATCACTTCCCGGTTTTCTTCTGCCGCTTGAGGGCGGCGCCGATGAAGGCGGCGAAGAGCGGGTGGGCCTTGTTGGGCTTGGACTGGAATTCCGGGTGCGCCTGCGTGCCGAGGAACCACGGGTGGTGCTTCAATTCCATCACCTCGACGAGGCCGCGCTTCGGGTTCCAGCCGGAGACGATCATCCCGGCTTTCTCGAGGCGTTCGACGTAGTCGTTGTTCACCTCGTAGCGGTGACGGTGGCGTTCGGTGATCGTGTCCTGGCCGTAGGCCTTGCGGGCGTGCGTGCCGGGCTTGAGGGCGCAGGCGTAGGCCCCGAGGCGCATGGTGCCGCCCTTCTGCACGACGTTGCGCTGCTCGTCCATGAGAGCGACGACGCGGTGCGGGGCGTTCTCGTCGAACTCGGCGGAGTTGGCGCCCTTCAACTTGAGGACGTTGCGCGCGAACTCGATCACGGCGATCTGCAGGCCGAGGCAGAGGCCGAAATACGGGACCCCGTGCTCGCGGGCGAAACGGGCGGCGGCGATCTTGCCCTCGGTGCCGCGGTCGCCAAAGCCGCCGGGGACGAGGATGCCGTCGAGCTTCTTCAGCCGGGCGATCCCGCCCTTGGCCTCGAGGTCCTCGGCGTCGATGCGGACGATGTTCACGCGGGCGTGGTTGGCGATGCCGGCGTGGGTGAGGGATTCGTAGACGGATTTGTAGGCGTCCTGCAGCTCGATGTATTTTCCGACGACGCCGATGTTGACGGTGTGCTTCGGTGAGCGGATGCGGTCAACGATGTCGGCCCAGATGTTTTTCGGATTCGGCTTGTTCCGGATGCCGAGCAATTCGCAAACGATCTGGTCCATGCCCTGTTTCTGGAGCATCATCGGCAGCTCGTAGATGGACGACTCGACGTCCTGCGCGGCGATGACGGCCTTCACGGGGACGTTGCAGAACATCGAGATCTTCTCGCGCATCTCGAGCGGCAGCGGGTGTTCGACGCGGCAGACGACAAGGTGTGGCTGGATGCCGATCTCGCGAAGCTTCGCGACGGATTGCTGCGTGGGCTTGGTCTTCATCTCGCCTGCGGCCTGCACGTGCGGGACCAGCGTGACGTGGATGAAGACGCACTCCTTCGGGCCGACCTCGAGGGCGAACTGGCGGAGCGCCTCGAGGAAGGGCAGGCCCTCGATGTCGCCCGTCGTGCCGCCGATCTCGGTGATGAGGACGTCGACGCCCTTGCCGCCCTTGTAGATGCGCTCCTTGATCTCGTTCGTGACGTGCGGGATGACCTGCACGGTCTTGCCGAGGTAGTCGCCGCGGCGCTCCTTCGCGATGACGGCCTCGTAGATCTGACCGGAGGAGAGGCTGTTCGCGCGGCTGAGTTTGCCGCTCGTGAACCGCTCGTAGTGGCCGAGGTCGAGGTCGGTCTCTGCGCCGTCGTCGAGGACGTAGACCTCGCCATGCTGGAACGGGCTCATGGTGCCCGGATCGACGTTGAGATAGGGGTCGAATTTCTGGATGCGCACGGTGAGCCCGCGCATCTCGAGCAGGGCGCCGAGGGAACCCGCCGTGAGTCCCTTGCCCAAGGATGAAACGACACCGCCAGTGACGAAAATATACTTCACGGGCCTTAGGGTATCGGGGGCGGTTTGGCGCGACACAAGAAAAAGCTTTGCCAGCCGTCACTCCCGTCGGGATTTTGCGCCCCTGTGCAGTCCAAACCGCAACTTCTCGTCTGGATCATGTGCGACGGCGTGCACATCGACCCCGCCACCGGCAAGCACACCCTCCTCGGCGTGTTTTCCAACCTCAAGGCCCGCGAATTCCCCGTGACGCACCCTTACATGGTGTGGTTCATCACCCTCTGCGACGTCGCCACCGGCAAGCACCGGCTCCGCATCACCATGGGCCTCGACGCCACCAAGCCCACCGAGATCATCAACCGCGATTTCGAGTCCCAGAGCCCGCTCCACCGCATCAATCTCATCAACGAGATCGGCCGCCTCACCTTCCCCGCCCCGGGCGACTACTCGATCATGATCGAGATCGACGACGAACTCCTCCTCGCCACCAACATGCAGGTCACGGCCTGAGCCGCGCCCGCGCGCGCCTCGGCCGACGCCCGCCCCCGCACTTCACACCACATCTCCCGCTCCTGCTCTCCGCATGTCCCACCCGCAATTCGAGCTCATCGGCGTCGGCAACCCCATCATGGACATCCTCGCGCACGTTGAGGATTCCTTCCTCAAGCAGCACGTCGCCGGCGACAAGGGCGGCATGGTGCTCGTCGACGACGAGGACATCGTGCAACTCCTGCACCGGATCGGCGACCGCTACGCCATGATGCCCGGCGGCGCCGCCGCCAACACCACGCTCGGCGCCCAGCGCCTCGGCCTGCGCACCACCTACCTCGGCAAGATCGGCGGCGACATCACCGCCGAGCACTACCACGCCAACTTCACCGCCGCCGGCGGCGACGGCTCGCGCTTCAAGCGCGCCACCCTCCCCAACGGCCGCTGCCTCTCCATGGTCACGCCCGACGGCCAGCGCACGATGCGCACCCACCTCGGCGCCGCCATGACGCTCCATCCCGACGAAGTCACGGTCGGCGACTTCCAAGGCTGCCGCCACGCCCACATCGAGGGCTACCTGCTCTTCAACCCCGCGCTCGCCGACAAGGTCATGCGCACCGCCCGCGCCGCCGGCTGCACGATCAGCCTCGACCTCGCCTCTTTCGAAGTCGTCAACGTCGCGCGCGACTGGATCTTCGCCCAGCTCAAGGAAGGCGTGCACGTCGTCTTCGCCAACGAGGACGAAGCCAAGGCGCTCTTCCAACGTGACCACGACTACGACGCTTACGCCAAGGAGCTCGCGACCTACGGCGGCGTCGCCGCCGTGAAGATGGGCAAGGACGGCGCTTGGGTCGCGCGCGGCGAAGACCTGCACCGCATCTTCCCCGTTTCGGTCGACCGCGTCATCGACACCACCGGCGCGGGCGACGCTTGGGCCGCGGGTTTCCTCTACGGCTATTTGCGCGGAAAGTCACTCGCCCTCGCCGGCGCCATCGGCTCGATGATGGGCGCCGAGACCGTGCAGCACCTCGGCGCCGCGATCCCGGATGTCCACTGGCCCCGCCTTCGCGCCCACGCCGAGGACTTCGGCCGCGACTGAGCGCAGCGCCAAGCCTATTCGACATCGCCGATGGCGGAAGGTTTGACCGAACCGCCGCCCGCACGCATGGTCTGAACCACGATGCGAGCCTGTCCCTTGATGCTGGTCTTGCTTGCGCTGGGTTGCCCCTGTGCGCCGCTGACCGCGTCCGATTCGACATCGCCCGCTCCCGCACCCGCGCAATCCGAGCGAGTCCGGCAAGCCGTCGCGGACAAGTTGCCGAAGTTCTCCCCGGCCGCGCCCGTAGCAAGCGATTCTTCCGTCGACGAATCCGCACCCGCCATCGCGTCCACTCTTCCTCCGCTCGCCGAGGGCGAGCAGTTGCTGAAGCTCCCGGATTTTCGCGTCACCGAGCCGAAGGTCTTAGGTCCCGACGAGGACGACTGGCTCACCGGCGCCGAACTCACCCGCAAGGCCCTGCGCCTCGCCGAACGCGACATGACCGCGCTCGATCTCGCGCTCAACCGCTGGCACATCCCGCTCCTCACGCCGTCCTTCGCCGCGCGCGCCCGCGCCGCCTACGAGCAGGAGCGCCTCGACCGCGAGATGGACCGCCTGCTCCGCCTCGTGGAACTATCCGAGATCGACCCCAGCGCCCTCGATTCGCGCCAGGAATCGCCCTTCCGCTACAAGCCCCAGCAGTCGATCAAGTTCACGCTCGACCTGACGAAACGGCGCAACTGAGCGCGCCTCCGCGCTCCTTCCCGCTCCCTCCTCCTTGCCTCGCGGCGGGTCCCGCGTAGTTTCCGCGGCGTGTCGACGACCGATGTCACCATCCTGCGCGAACTGCTGACGCACGGCGACGCGCCCGTCTCCGGCGCGCGGCTCGCAAAACTGCTCGGCGTCTCGCGCGTCGCGGTCTGGGCGCAGCTCCAGAAATTTTCCAAGCAGGGCTTCGTCTTCGAGGCCGTGCGCACGCGCGGCTACCGGCTCGTGCGCCCGCCGGACCATCTGCACCCGGCCCTCATCCGCGCGCACCTCGGCCGCCAGCGGACGCCCGCGCTCACCTGTCTTGAAACGGTCGACAGCACCAACTCCGAGGCCGAACGCCGCCTCGCCGCCGGCGAGCCGGTGCCGATGGTCATCCTCGCGCGCGAACAGACCCGCGGCCGCGGACGCCGTGGCCGTCCGTGGCACAGCGCGGCCAACGGCAACCTTTACTCCACCTTCGTCTTCCGGCCGCACCTCGAGGTCGGGCGGTTGCAGGACTTCACGCTCTGGATGGGCGTCAACGTCGCGGAGCTCATCGAGTCGTTCTGCCGCCTGCGTCCCGGCCTGAAGTGGCCCAACGACGTCCACCTCAACGGCCGCAAGGCCGGCGGCATGCTGACCGAGGCGCGCGTCGACGCCGAGGAGGTGCGCGACCTCGTCTTCGGCCTCGGCCTCAACGTCAACGGCCGCGCCGCCGACCTCCCCGCCGAGCTGCGTCGCACGGCGACGTCGCTCGCCGAGGAGGCGAGCGCGCCGATCGACCTCAACAAGTTTGCCGCCGCGCTCATCAGCCGCGTCACGCGCGCCTACGCGGAGTTCGTCGACGGCTCCTACCGCGAGACCTTCGCCGCGCGCTGGGAGGCGCACGACCTGCTCCGCGGCCAACCCGTCACCGTCGTCGCCGGCGCCCGCACGCACCGCGGCACGGCGGCCGGGATCGACGCCGAGGGCTCGCTCCTCGTCCGCGGCGCCGACGGCCGCACGGAACGCTTCCGCGCCGGCGAGGTCACGCTCGGCAAGGACGCCGCGTGAACGCCCCGGGCGACCCGGACCGGCCCGCGCCGACTTCGACGCTTGCCGCACCCGGGAAAAGCCCGTGTTAATCAACGCTGCCTCCGCGCTTTGCCGCATGTCCGAACCGTCCGAATTCACCATCGAAGTCGATCAACTCGCGAAGAGCTACGGCTCCGTCGCGGCGGTCAACGGCATCAGCTTCCGCGTCAAGCGCGGCGAGATCGTCGGCCTGCTCGGCCCGAACGGCGCGGGCAAGAGCACGACGATGCGCATCCTCACCGGCTACCTGCCGGCCACGTCGGGCTCCGTGCGCATCTGCGGCCACCCCGTCGCCTCGCACCCGGAGCTGACCAAGCGCCACCTCGGCTATATGCCGGAGAACAACCCGTTGCCCGAGGACCTCCGCGTCTCCGAATACCTTTGGTATCGCGGCCGTTTGAAGGAGATGCCGCGCGCCAAGCTCCGCGCGCGCATCGACGAGGTGCTCGAGCTCTGCGACCTCAAGCGCAACCGCCACCGCATCATCGGCCGCCTGTCCAAGGGCAACAAGCAGCGCATCGGCATCGCCGAGGCCATCCTCGCCGAGCCCGACGTCATCATCATGGACGAGCCGACCATCGGCCTCGACCCGCACCAGATCCTCATCGTGCGCGACCTCATCGGCAGCCTGCGCGGGCGCATGAGCGTCATCATCTCCTCGCACATCCTGCCCGAGATTGAGGTCACCTGCGACCGCGTGCTCATCATCAACGGCGGCCGCATCGTCGCGCAGGGTTCGCCGGCGGAACTGCGCCGCGAGATCTTCGGGCACACCACCTACCGGCTCGAACTTTCCGGCGACGGCGCCGCGCTGCCCGCCGTGCTGGGCGAGATCGATCCGACGATCAAGCTCGAGAACGTCGGCGATTGTGCGCCGGACGGCTTCTGCGTCGTCACGCTCACCACCGCGGCGGAGACGGAGCTCGGCGAACGCCTCCTCGGCGCCCTGCCCGCCCGCGGTTACCGCGTGCGCGCGCTCAGCCGCACGCTGCCGTCGCTCGAGGATGTGTTCCTCGCCGCCACGCGCCGCAGCTGGGACGCGCGCCTGCCCGATACCGCCACCGACGGCACCGCCAGCCGCCCGCCCCTGCCGAAGATATGAGTGAGCGCCTCGCCATTTCCGCCGCCCCCGCAACCGCCTCCTTCCGCGTTTCCTAGATGCGCCACTTCTTCACCATCCTCAGCCATGAGATGCGCGCGTTGCTCTTCAACCCGAGCACTTACGTCGCGGCCGTGCTGTTCCTCGGCGTGATGGGCTTCATCTTCGCGGGCATCCTCGACGCCTACAGCCGCACGCCGCAGGAGACGCCGCCCGCGGCCGTGTTCTTCCAGCTCTTCTGGATTCCGGTGTTCTTCATGGTGCCGCTGCTGACGATGAAGTGCCTCGCGGAGGAGCGCCGCCTCGGCACGCTCGAGACGCTGCTCACCACGCCGGTCACGACGACGGAGGTCGTGCTCGGGAAATTCGGCGCCGCCTACCTGCTCTACCTGCTGCTCTGGGGCTCGACGCTCGGGTTCCATTACGTGCTCTTCAGCTACGCGGGCGACGTGCGGTTCCT
Source organism: uncultured Opitutaceae bacterium (assembly GCA_964475035.1). GTDB lineage: Bacteria > Verrucomicrobiota > Verrucomicrobiia > Opitutales > Opitutaceae > Didemnitutus. The sequence goes on from CAYYVB010000014.1 coordinate 6,653, forward strand.
CGATCCCGGCCCGCTCATCGGCGGGTATGCGTTCATCGCTTTGAGCGGCCTGCTCTTCATCGCCGTCGGCGTGCTCTCCAGCGCCGTCACGCGCAGCCAGGCGGTGGCGGGCATCCTCTGCTTCACCGTGCTCTTCGCGCTCGTCATCGGCCTGCGCTTCCTCGGCGAATCCTCGCTGCTCCAGCAGGACACGCTCTCGCCGGTGAAGGGCACGCTCGATTCGCTCCAGATCTTCGGGCACCTCGAGGATTTCACCAACGGCGTCATCGATACGCGGCAGGTTTTCTTCTACCTCACCGGCTCGATCCTCTCGCTCATCTTCAGCATCCTCGGCGTCGAGGCCAAGCTGCTCCACGGCGACCGATGAACTTCCACGACAGCTTCCGCACGGCGCGCTGGGTGCGCATCATCAACCTGCTCCTGCAGGCCGTGCTCTTCCTGTCGCTCTTCGGCGGCCTCAACTACATCGCGCTCAATCACGCGTGGCGCTTCGACCTGACGCAGAACCGCCGCTACTCGCTCTCCGCCGAGACCAAGGCCTACCTCGCCACGCTCACGCAGCCCGTGCGCGTCGTCGTGACCTTCACCGACGACAGCGAAAACGACGAACTCGCCCAGGCCTACCGCGACCTCACCGGCCTCCTCCGCGAATACAACTACGCCTCGCGCAACACCCCGGGCGAGATCCGCGTCGACTTCCTCGACATCTACCAACGGCGCCGCGAAGCCGAGGCGCTCGGCCTCGCCCAGCCCAACCAGGTCGTCGTCATCGCCGGCGACCGCCGCCGCATTGTCACGATCGACGAGCTCTACCGCATCAAGAACCAGTCCACGCGCGAGGCCTTCCGCGGCGAATCCGCCCTCACCGCCGCCATCCTCGACGTCTCCTCCGCCGAGCGCAAAAAGATCTACTTCATCCAGGGCCACGGCGAACTCCGCCCCGACGACGTCAGCGAGCGCGGCCTCTCGCTCCTCCGTGACGAGCTCCGCCAGCGCAACTACGACCTCGCCGGCCTCGATCTCTCTCAAACCCGCCGCGTGCCCGACGACGCCGCGCTCCTCCTCATCGCCGGCCAGCAGGGCCGCTTCCAGCCCTTCGAGGAGGAACTTCTCCGCACCTACCTCCAGACCCGCGCCGGTCGCATCATCTTGCTCATCGACCCGACCCGCCCGCACGGCCTCGAGAACCTCCTCTTTGACTGGGGCGTCATCGTCTACGACAACCTCATCTTCGACACCTCGGCCAATTACCTCTCCGACACCGGCGAGTTGATCCTGAAGCATTTCCTCCCCGGCCACCCGATCACCTCGAGCCTGATCAACAACGACCTCCCCGTCCTCGTCGGCCCCGCGCGGGTCGTCAGCGACGACCTCGGCCGCGCCACCGACGACGGCCTCGACGTGAAGAAACTCATCGCCACCGGCGAGACCGCTTGGGGCGAGTCGAGCTACCGCCTCCGCATCCCGCCCCAATACACGCCCGGCCAGGACCTCCGCGGCCAGCTCGGCGTCCTCGTCGTCTCCGAGCGCGTCAAGCCCGCCAACCTCCCGCTCAGCGTGCGCGGGGGCCGCCTCGCCGTCTACGGCACCTCCGACCTCGTGACGAACAACCGCATCATCAACGTCGGCAACCTCACGCTCTTCCTCAACACCGTCGCCTGGGCCACCGACCGCGACACGCAGCTCAACATCGCCGCGCGCCCGATCGAGCGCTTCCAGCTCACGCTCTCGCAGGAGGAACTCGCCCGCCTCCGCCTCGGTCTCCTCTTCATCGTCCCCGGCGCCGTCGCCCTCCTCGGCCTCCTCGTCTATTGGACGCGCCGCTCCTGATCCCCTCCGCGCCCCGCCCAACGCCCGCCCGCCATGCGCTCCAAAGTCACCGTCGTCCTCCTCTTCCTCAACGTCGTCCTCTTCTACTACATCTTCCAGTATGAGCAGAAGTGGCGCGCGGAGCGCGCGCAGCTTGAGACCCGCCGCCGCGTGCTCGGACCCGAGGCCGCCGGCATCGAGAAGTTCACCCGCGTCAGCGCCTCCGCCCCGACCCTCGCTGCCGAAAAACGCCAGGATTCGTGGTGGCTCACGCAACCGCTCGACTGGCCCGCCAACCCCAACGCCGTCGCGCGCATCCTCAACGAGCTCCAGTTCCTCGAGCACGAGACCAGCTTCGCCGTCGCCGACCTCGCCAAGGGCGGCCAATCCCTCGCCGACTACGGCCTCGCCGAGCCCGCGCTGACCTTCACCTTCAGCTCCGGCGGCCGCGACTACACCCTCAAGCTCGGCGACCGCACCGAGATCGGCAACCGCCTCTACGTCCTCTCGACCGACGGCGCGCGCATCCACGTCGTCTCCCGCGGCCTCGCCGACAGCCTCGGCCTCGCGCTGGAGGAGCTGCGTTCCAACTCGCTCTTCACCATCCCCGTCTTCGAGGTCCGCTCGCTCGCGCTCCAGACCGCGCCGCCCGCCAACCTCAAGATCCGCCTCCGCCGCGACGGCGCGCGCTGGACCTTCGAGACGCCCATCCTCGCCCGCGCGCAGAAGAACAACGTCGAGGTCGCCATCAACGCCCTCAACAGCCTGCAAGCTGCGCGCTTCGTCGAGCCGCGCGACGTCGCCGCCACGCGCACCGGCCTCGATACACCACAGCTGCGCGTCACGCTCGAGGGCAACTCCCGGCGCGAGACGCTGCTGATCGGCGCGCCCACCGGCCAGACCGTGCCGCCGCGCGAAGGCGCGCCCGCCGGGTCCGCGCTCGTCGAGGTCTTCGCGCAGTTCGAGGGCAAGCCCGCCGTTTTCGCCACCGCACTGCCCGTTGCATTGCTCGACGCGCTCCGCAGCGCGCAGGACACGTTGCGCGATCCGCGCGTGCTCGACTTCGAGCCCGCGCAGGTCACGGCGCTGACCCTCGCCGCGCCCGACCGGCCCGAACTCGATCTCCAACGCCTCGAATCGCCGCAGGGCGGTGAGACTTGGCAGGTCATTGTCCGCCCCGGCGGCGGCCAGTCGCCGCAGACTTTGCCGGCCGACCCCGGCATCGTCCGCGATTTCCTTGCACGGCTTCAATTCCTCGCCGCCACGCGCTTCCTCAGCGATGCGCCCTCCGCCGCCGATCTCGAGGGCTTCGGCTTCAACCGCCCCGAACGCATCATCACGCTCAACCTTTCCACCGGCGGCGGTCTCCGCGGCGACGAGCCCGCGACGCAGACACTCCAGATCGGCGCGCGCCCCGGCGAACGCGACGCCGCCTACGCTCGCCTCGCCAACGCACCCTTCGTCTACCAGATCCAACCCGATCTCCTCGTCGACGTGCCGATCTCCGCGCTGCATTTCCGCCAGCGCCTCCTCCGCGTCCTGCCCGAAGGCACGCGCATCACCGAGCTGAAGCTTACCGATCTCCGCACCGACGTCGCATTGTTCACCAAGACCGCCCCCGCGGACGGTGCGCTTACCTCCGCGGAGATCGCCCGAGATGAACCCGAGGCGCGCGGCACCGCGCTGGCCACGCTGGTGAAGAACCTGCGCGAGCTCACCGCGAAGAATTTCGTCTCCGACACCTTCTCGCCCGACGAGGCCGGCGCCAACGGCACCGCGACTCCGTGGCGCTACCGGCTCGACCTCGCGCTCACGCTCACCGGCGGCACGTCGCAGACCGCCACCTCGACGCTGTATCTCACCGAGCGTCTCGGCGGCACCACGCAGCTCGCCGGCACGGCGGAGTTCGGCGGCGTCACCTTTGAACTCACGCAGGAGCTGGTCGACGCGCTCTTCACCCTCACCTACGTCCCACTCCACGACCCCGGCCCGCCCGCGGCCGCTCCGACGACTCCGCCGCCCGCGCCCGCGGAGACGCCGAAGGGTTGAACCGTTTTTCTCCGGTCCGGCCGGACCTCGTTCACTGCCGGCGGGTCGGAGAGAAATCCATCCGTCCTCTTCCGTGATCACCCGGAAACATCACCACGCCAAACCCGCCGTCGCCATCGGCCGGTTCTGCCTGTCCTGCGCCGGGACGCTGGCGTGCTGGTGCGTGTGGATCCTGCTGGGAGCCCTGCTCGGCGTGCAGCTCTACATCGCGCTGGCGCAGGAACTGCCTGTGCCGCCGTCGCTCATGCGGCGTTTCGAGAGCCGGCTCGCGGAGATGAATCTCGGTCTCGCATTCGGACGCGCGCAATTCGATCCTGCCGGCCGTCTGCTGCTTCAGGATGTGCGCGTGCGCAGCGGCACCTTCGAGGATCCTGTGCTGCTCGCGCGCAGCATCTATCTGCGCAAGAGCGTGCTCTCCATCCTCAGCGGCGATCGCGCACCGGACGAGATCCGCGTCGACGGCGGCACGCTGCAACTGCCCGCGCCGCTCTCGCCCACGGGCACGCCCGAGCCCCTGCTCCGCGAAGTCGCCGCCACGCTCCGCCTCGGGCGCGACGTCGTGCATGTCGACCAGCTCGCCTTCCGGATCGCGGAGGCGACGGTCACCTTGCGCGGCACCTACGCCCTGCCGCCGCGTCCCGCCGACGCGCCGCCGCCCGACCCGGCCGCCGTGCTCGGCCGGGTGTTGTCGGCCGGACGCGCGCTCATCCGCGCCCTTCCGCAACTCGACGTCCTCGAACATCCGGCACTCGACGGCGAACTCAGCGTGCGGCCCGGCATCGGCAACGTCGCCGAACTGACACTCACCGCCGACGCGCTGCACCATCCCGCCGGCCAGCCGGTCGAGACCGGCCGCCTGCGCGCCACGGCGACGCTGCGCCTTGACGGCACCGAGCCGCGCCCGCTGCGATTCACCTTTGTCACGGACCGCGCCACCTACGACGGCGACCGCGTCACGGCCGAACACCTCGAAGGCGTGGTGGCGTTCGACCTCGCTTTGCGCGCGCCCACCGCGCCGGCGGAGATCGACTTGCAGCTCGCGGCGGACCGTGTCGCGGGTTTCGGCGAGAAGATCGGCCAGCCGGTCCTGCATCTGCACTGGCGGCGTGATGGTGCAGTCAACGCCGAGCTCGCGCTCGCGAGCCACGATGCCGTGCTTGGGTTCGCGACCGACCTCGATCTTGCGCGCCGCACGGCCGAGCTGCGTTTCACCGGCGCGGTGCCGCCGGCGCTGGTGGACGATTTTCTGGGCCGCCGCACGCCACGCGCGGCGCCGTTCTTCCGCTTCGGCGACCCGGTGCGCGGCGTCGCCGTCGCGCACTTCGCCGAGGGCTGGCAGTTCTCGCACCTCACCGCGCGCGTGCGCGGCGGGCGGCTGAACTCCAACGGCGTCGAGGTCACGTCGACCCGCGGCCGGATCGACCTCGACCGCGCGGGGAACTTCCTCGCCCACGACGCGTTCGTGCAGGCGGGCGAGAACCACGCGCGCGGCAGCTACGCGATGAACTTCCGCACGCAGGACTACCGGATGCTGCTCACCGGCGCGCTGCGGCCGGCGCACATCACGGGTTGGTTCCGCGGGCCGTGGTGGCGTGAATTCTGGGCGAAGAATTTCTCCTTCGACGGCCCGCCGCCGGTCGCGGACATCGACCTCGACGGCAACTGGCGGAATCCGCGGGTGACGACCTATTTCGGGTCCACAGACGCCAACGCGGTGCGCGTGCTCGGTGCGGACCTCGAGGAGGCGCACGCGCGGGTGTTCGTGCGGCCGCACTACGCGCACGCCTTCGCCCTGCGTGCCGTGCGCGCGGGCGGCACGCAGCGCGCCGGCGGCGAGTTCAAACGGCTGGCCGACGACGAATCCCGCCGGCTGGAGCGGATGGACTTCGACCTCGCCGGCAACTTCGACGCGCCGACGCTGCGCGCGCTCGGCGGCGCGACGGCGGAGTCACTGCTCGAGCGCTGGCAATTCAATGCCCCGCCGCAGATCGAGTTCCGCGGCCACACGGATTACACGTCGGGGCGCGCGCTGTCCGAGCTCGCCTTCTCCGGCCGCGTCGAGGGCGGCGCGAGCTACGGCGGTTTCCCGCTCGAGAGCGTCGCCACGACCGGACGCGTGCAGGGCACCGACGTGCGGCTCGACACGATCGAGCTGCGCCTCGCGGGCGGACGCGGCACAGGACGGGCGCTGGTTGACGGACCGGAGGACGCGCGGCGGCTAGGCTTCGATTTCTATCTCGAGGACGCCGACCTGGTGCGCGCGATCGGCGTGCTGCACGACTACAACCGCGCGACCGCGACGGAACCCGTCGAGCCGACGAATCCCGAACTGCTCAAGCGCGCGAGCGGCGGCCGGTTGCAATTCGCGCTCTCGGCCGAGGGTCCGCCGGATGCGCTCACGGGCTTCCGCGGCGAGGGCAACCTGGAGATCACGGGTGCCGAGCTCGGCGAGATCCATCTTTTCGGCCTGCTCTCGCAGGTATTGAGCGGTCTCTCGCTCAATTTCTCATCGCTCAAACTCGATACGCTGCGCGGGCGCTACAAGCTCGCGGACGGACGGGTGACGTTCCCCGACCTGCGCGTCACCGGACCCACGGCGCTGATCGAGGGCCGCGGCGACTACCGGCTGAACGAGCAGACGCTCGATTTCACCGCGCGCTTCCGGCCCTACGAGGCGAACCGCAATCTCATCACCGGCGTCATCGGCATGGTGATCAATCCGCTCACGAGCATCCTCGAGTTGCGGCTCACCGGCTCCATCCGGAAGCCGAGCTGGTCGATTTCGCTCGGCCAGAGCACCCCGCGTGAGACCGCGCCGGTGCCGACCACGCCTCCGGCTCCCGGACCGGCTTCGTCCGAAAAAAACACGCCGCCTCCGCCTCCGGGCAACGGATGAGGCGTGCCCCATGTTGGCGACGAACGGTCAGGCCTTTTGATAGGTAGAAACACCTATTTTCCGCATTGCTAAGCGTGTGACGCGACGGCTTGCTCCGAGAGGTCCATGTCCAACGGCACCCCCACCCAGCTCGCACGCAGTTATCATCTGCTGCCCTTTGCTGCCGTGGCAGTTCTGGGACTGATGGGGCTGGCCGGTTGGTGGTTAGGAATCGTGGCCTGGGTGCAGCCGCGCGTCCATGACCTCGCGTTGCCCGCCAACGCAGCTTTCTGCCTGAGCGTTCTTGGCTTGGCGCCAGTCGTCGCGTTGTGGTGGCCGGGGCGGGTGGCGTTTTTCGTCGCCGCAAGCGGCACGTTGCTTGCGGCGTTAGGGTTGCTCGATGCAGGGCTCGGTTATCCGTTGCGCATCGACAACCTGCTCGTCGATCCGGCGCGCCTCGTGAGCGGACAGAATGTCGGCCGCGTGCCCGCCGCGCTCGGCGTGGTGTTGTTCGCCTGCGGTGCCTTGTTGACTTGGATGACCGCGGAGCGGCCAAACACGCGCCGGCCACTGCTGCTGGCGCTGACCGGTTCGATCGCGACCGCCTGCGGGTTCACGGCTTTGCTCGCGGGGCGGCTCGGTCTGGCCCAAGTCGAAGGCTGGCAGCGTTACGCGCACATCGGGCCACAGGCGGCGCTGGGGCTGCTCCTGCTCGGCACGGCGCTCGTGCTGCTCGCCGCGCGCGAAGCCAAGTCGATCGGCGGCCGCTCCCACGCCCGCTGGCTGTGGTTGCCGGTCGTCGTCGCCGGCTCAACGGTGACATTACTGTTCTGGGTGTCGCTGCGTGAGCGAGAGTTCACCTACCTCAACAACACGACGCAGCTTACGATCAACAACATCGCCGCCGTCTTCAGCGGGGACACCGAGGCACAGATCAACTCGCTGCGCCGCATGGCCGATCGCTGGACGGAATCGGGCGGGACGCCGCTGCAAAGCTGGGAACGCGACGCCAGCGCCGTCTCGTCGGATTTCCCCGCCTATCGCGCCGTCAGCTGGGTGGACGCCAATCTTCGCACGCGCTGGATCTGGCCGCAGACGGGCAACGAACATGCAGTCGCCTTCGACCACGGCCGGCATCCGCTCCGCGCGCAGGCGATCCGGCAGGCGCGGGATTCGTTCACCTACGCCATCGCCGCCCCGCTCGTCTCCCCGGTCGAGCGGCCCGCGCTCGCCGTCTATGCGACCGTGCTGAGCAGCGGCAGCTTCGACGGCTTCATCGTCGGCGAGCTCTCGCTCCAGCGCCTGTTCGAAATCATCGACAACCGGCTCAACATCTCCTCCCGCTACGTCCTCCGGGCGCGCATCCTGAACACGCTTGGCGCGACCGCCGAGGAGCGCGAACTGCTCGTGTTCACGTCGCCGGAGACGGAAATGACCGACAACGAGCGCCTGCGCCAGGCCGCGGTGTTCAACCTCATGGGCCAGCGCGTGACGATCGAGCTCACGCCCCGCCGCGAATACATCGCGCCCAACCGTCAGTTCCTCCCCGAGCTCGCGCTCGTCTCCGGTCTGGGCGTCAGCTTCCTCCTCGGCCTGGTCGTCAACCTCGCGCAATCCGCCCGCCTGCGCCAGGCGGCGGCAGAATCCACCTCCGCGCAGCTCCGCGCCGAGAACGAGGAGCGACGCCGCGTCGAGGCGCAACTCAAGGTCACCGACGAACGCCTCAACCTCGCCCTCGACGCCACGCAGATCGGTGTCGTCGAGTGGGACCTCGGCGACTCGCGTGCCATCTACAGCGCGGGCTTCTGGAATTCGCTCGGCTACGACAGCTCGTTCATGGCCGCCACCATCGACACGCTGCTGCAGCTGATGCCGCCGGAGGACCTCTCGGTCTTCCGCACCGCGCTCGCCACGCACGTCGCCGGGCAGGCCGACCTCGTCGAGGCGGAGTTCCGGGTCCGGCACCAGGGCGGCGGCTGGCATTGGTTCGCCCTGCGCGCCAAATGCGTCGGCACCGATCGCCTCGGCCGCCCGCGCCGCGTCGCCGGCACCTGCCAGAACATCACCGCCCGCAAGCACTCCGAGGAGGCTCTCCGTGCCTCGCAGGCCGCCGAGCGCAAACTCTCCCTCGTGGCCTCGCGCACCGACAACGCTGTCGTCATCACGCGCTCCGACGGCCGCATCGAGTGGATCAACGACAGCTTCACCCGCCTCGCCGAGCACCCGCTCGCCGAGATTGGCGGACGGCCCTTCGTCGAGCTGCTGACCAGCCCCGAGAGCGACCCCGCCGCCGTCGAGCGCGTCGCCTCCGCCATCGCCCGCGAGGAGGCGCTCACCATCGACGTCGTCCACCACCCCGCCAGCGGTCGCCGTTACCACGTCCACCTCGACCTCCAGCCGGTCAAGAACGAGGAAGGCAAGGTCGAGAACTTCATCATCATCGAGACCGACATCACCTCGCGCGTGGAGGTCGAGCAACAGCTCCGCCGCGCCAAAGCCGAGGCCGACTCCGCTTCGCGCGCGAAGTCCGAGTTCCTCGCCTCGATGTCGCACGAGATCCGCACACCGATGAACGGTGTGATCGGCATGACGAGCCTGCTCAATGAGACGACGCTGACGCCCGAGCAGCGCGACTACGTGCAGACCATCCGCACGAGCGGCGACGCCCTTCTCTCCATCATCAACGAAATCCTCGACTTCTCGAAGATCGAGTCCGGCCGCATGGAGCTGGAGAAGCACCCCTTCGAACTCGCGCAATGCGTGGAGGAGACGCTCGACATGTTCGCACTCCAGGCGGCGGCCAAGGACATCGAGCTCGCCTACGCGGTCGAACCCGGCGTGCCGGCGTGGATTGTCGGCGACATCACCCGACTGCGCCAAGTGCTCGTCAACCTCGTGAACAACGCCGTGAAGTTCACGCCCAGCGGCTTCATCACCATCGAGGTCAAACTCGCCGCGCGCGACAAGGACGGCTCCGGCCTCCTGCTCGATTTCCTGATCACCGACACCGGCATCGGCATCCCCGCCGACCGACAGGGTGCGCTCTTCAAGCCGTTCAGCCAGGTCGATTCCTCCACGACGCGCAAATATGGCGGCACCGGTCTCGGCCTCGCCATCTGCGACCGTCTTGCGCAGCTCATGGGCGGCTCGATCGACGTGCAGAGCGAACTCGGCAAGGGCTCATGCTTCCGCTTCGGCATCCGCACCGAGGCCGCGCCTGATCCCGGCGTCGCGCATGCGCCGAAGTTCTTCGGCACCGTGCTCGCGGTCGACGACCATCCCGTCAACCGCCGCATGCTCGAGCACGTGCTGCGCGGCTGGGGTTTCCAGCCGTTGCTCGCCGATCACGCGGAGGCCGCACTCGCGCATCCGCTCGAGGGCGTGAAGCTTGCCATCATCGACCATGGACTCGGTTTGGAAAGCGGCGAGACCCTCGTCGCCGCGCTCCGGTCGCGCGCTCCGAAGCTCCCGATCGTGCTGCTCACCTCCGCCTCCGAAGGCGTGCGCCAAGGCCAGTCAACCGAACCCTCGGTCGTGCGCCTACCCAAGCCGATCAAGCCCACGATCCTCGCCGAGAGCGTCGCGCGACTCCTCTCCGGCCAGTCCACCGCCCCCGCTCCGGCGCCGGTCGTCGGCCGCTCCGCCGGTCCCGCCCTCGCCGAGGAACTCCCGCTCGACATCCTTCTGGTCGAGGACAATCCCGTGAACCAGAAGGTCGCGCTCCATCTCCTGCAGCGCCTCGGCTACCGCGCCGACGCCGTCGGCAACGGCCTCGAGGCGGTGCGCGCCGTCGAACAACGCGACTACGACCTGATCTTCATGGATGTGCAGATGCCCGAGATGGACGGCTTTGCCGCCACCCGCGAGATCCGCACTCGTCTGCCAGCACCGCGCCAGCCCAAGATCGTGGCCCTGACCGCCAACGCCGTGCAAGGCGACCGCGAGCGATGCCTTGCCGCCGGCATGGACGACTACGTCGCGAAGCCCGTGAAGATCGAGGCGCTCCAGAACGTCATCGTGAAATATTTCCGCGCCTGAAGCAGGCGGCGGGTTCGGTGCATTGACCGGGGCGCGGCGGCGGCTAGCCTCCCGACCGCACACCACTGAACCCCGCCATGACTACCCTTCGTCGCTGCCTTGCCGCGCTCCTGACCTGCGCGCTCCTGCTCACCGCCGCCTCCGCGGCCAAGATCACCGCCCTCGTCGGCGGCCGTCTCATCGACGGCTGGGGCGGCGCACCGGTGAACGCCAGCGTCGTCCTCATCGAGGGCGACCGCATCCTCGCCGCCGGTCCGGGCGACACCATCGCGATCCCCGCCGGCGCCGAGATCATCGACTGCGCCGGCATGTCGATCCTGCCGGGCCTGTGGGATATGCATGTCCATACCATGCTGCTCGGGCATTCGGACTACACTCATTGGGACAAGACCTACCCCGCGCGCTTTGAAAGCGAGATCATGCCCGCCGCCGCGCGGCAGTTGCTCCTGGCGGGCGTCACCAGCGCGCGCGACCTCGGCGCACCGCTCGAAGCGAGCGTCAATGTCCGCGAACGCATCAAGCGCGGCGAGATCCCCGGCCCGACGCTCTACGTCTCCGGTCCGTTCATCCAGCACCGCCCGTATCCTGGCACCGAAGATTTCCGGTGGGGCGTCGACGGCGTGGCCGACGCTCGCGAGAAAGTCCGCCGCATCGCCCAAGCCGGCGCCGATGTCATCAAGCTGATCGACCAGGACCAGATGACCTTCGAGGAAGTGCAGGCCGTCGTCGACGAGGCGCACAAGCACAACCTGCCCGTCGTCGCGCACGCGCACCGCCCCGACGAGATCCGCATCGGCCTGAAGGCCGGCGTCGACTGTTTCGAACACACCGGCCTCGCGATGGCGCCGGATTATCCCGAGGACATCCTCGAGCTGCTGCAGGAGCGCACGGCGAAGATGGCGCTCGGGCCGCTCTTCTGGTGCCCCACGATCGAGGGTTTCTTCAATTACGAATACAACGTCGCCAACCCGATGCACATCGAGGACGCCGGCTGGCGCGACGGCGTGCCCGCCGATATCGCCGAGGACATCGCACGCTCGCTCAAGCACCCCGGCTGGCTGGCGTATTACCAGATCACGCCGCTGCGCGCGCGCACCTCGGCGCAGAAATTCCAGCAGCTCCGCGACTCCGGCGCCGTGCTTCTCATCGGCACCGACAGCGGCATCCCGATGAAATTCCACAACCAGTCGACGTGGCGCGAACTGGACATCTGGGTCAACCAACTCGGCATGGATCCAATGGAGACGATCCGCGCCGCGACCTACTGGCCCGCCGTCGCGATGAAGGTGGACCGGGACTACGGCACGATCTCCCCCGGCAAAAAAGCCGACATCATCGCCGTGAAAGGCGACGTCCTGCGCTATATCAATCTCCTCCAGCGCGTCGACCTCGTCATCAAGCACGGCGTGCGCGTGAAGTAGGACCGGCTTGAGCCGGTCGACGGGGCATCAATAGCTCCCGAAATTTCCGAGGGCCGGCTGCAGCCGGCCCTTCTTTTTTGCGCGCCTCCCGCTGCGCCCCCCAAAAGTCATACCAAGCGCACGGCGAGACTTCGCCCCACCCTCCCCGCGCTCCGCTCACAGCCACTGCATCAACTCGCGCAGCTCCGCAGCGTGCGCGGGATCAGCGGCAAGGTTGTGCATCTCCAACGGATCTCGCTCCAAGTTGAAGAACAGCCACGGCAACTCGCGGCCTTCCGGCTCGCGGCGCAGCACGACCTTGTGTTGGGCACTGCGGAAACCGCGCCACGCGTGCGGGCACTGCCGCGGGATCTGCGTCGGCGCCGGCATCGAAATCGGCGCGCTGTCGCGTTTGCAGTGCCACTCGCGGCCATCGGCCCAGGCCAGCGTCATGTGCCCGAGATCCGCCAGGCTCAGCGGGGCGACGTCGACGCGCCCGCGATTCTCGGCCTTCAATCCGCGGATGAGCAGCGGCACGCGCACGCTTTCCTCGTGCGGCCACGCCTTCCGGAACAGCCCATGGCTGCCGTGCATGTCGCCGTGCACCGACGTGAACACCACGATCGTCGCGCTCAGATCGATTTCGGACAGCAAGCGCCCGATCGCGCGGTCAGTCGCCTCGATGTGCGCGTAATAGCCGGCGAGTTCGTCGCGCGCCTGTTTCTCGATGTCGCCGCCGAGCGGAACATTGGCGCGGAGCCGCAGCTCCGCCGGTCGGGGCTCGGGCACATGCGGGGCCGGGGCGTGATAAGGCGGATGCGGTGCCTCGAGACTCACGACGCAGAACGCCGGCGCGCCGCGCGGCTCGCGCAGCCATTCCGCGGCCCGCTGCACGAGCACATCGGACTGATAGCCCTTGAAATGCCGCGGTTCCGACAGACGCGTGCCCTGCAGCCACGGGTCGTTGAGCAGGAAGCCGCCCTCGAATCCCTCCCAGAGCGCAAACCCGCCGCGACGCTCCGGGGGCACGGGCTGCTTGGCGTGCGCCTCGCCGACGAAGGGTGCGGTGCGGTCGCGCGGCGCGAGGTGCCACTTGCCAAACCACGCGGTCGCGTAACCACGGTCGCCCAGCGCATGCGCGATCGTGCGCGCATCCACCGGCAACGGATCCCAGTAGTCGCACACGCCGTTGTCCGGACAAAGTCTGCCCGTGAGCAACGCCGCGCGCGCCTGCGGCCCGAGCGGATGCGGCGTGACGGCCTGGATGAAGTTCACGGCCTCAGCCGCCAACCCGTCGAGCCACGGGGTGCGCGCGTTCGGGTCGCCGGCAAAGCCGAGCGCCTGCGACCGCCATTGGGTCGTGACGATCCAGAGGATGTGCGGGCGTTCGGACACGGAGAGAAGTTGGCCACAAAATGGCGCAAAGGGCATAAAAATCCCCGACCGCGCCTCCGCCGGGAAATTGCTTTGCCCAACCGCAGCCCCGCCGCCCATCGTCCGCCCATGCGTCTGCGTGTCATCACCGCCGGAGGAACCATCGACAAAGTCTATTTCGACGCCGCGAGCACCTATGAGGTCGGCGAGCCGCAGATCGGCCCGCTTTTGCGCGACTCGAACGTGACCTTTGACTTCGTCGTCGAATCCGTCCTCCAGAAGGACAGCCTCGCCATGACCGATGATGACCGCGCGCTCATCCGCGCCCGCGTCGAGGCGTCGCCGGAGAAGCACATCCTCATTACTCACGGCACTGACACCATGACCGCGACGGCCGCGAAACTCCAAGGGATTGCGGAAAAGGTCATCGTGTTCACCGGCGCGATGCAACCGGCTCGCTTTCGCGACAGCGATGCGGTGTTCAACGTCGGTTGTGCCATCGGCGCGCTGCAGGCGCTGCCGGCGGGTGTTTACATCGCCATGAACGGCGTCGTTTCGCCCGCCGACAAAGTGCGCAAGAACCGCGCGGCCAGCCGGTTCGAACCGCAGGCCTGAACCGAAAAGCCGGTCCAACTCCTGCGTCCGGCCGGGTCCGACCGTTCCGGGCTAAAGTGCGCCCGGTCTGCGCCGAAGAAAGAGCAGCCGGATGTCACCTCCGGCCAGCATGACTTTCCCCTTCACCCACACCTTGGACGGCCGCCAACCGCGCGCCGTGCCTGCCTGAACATGGGCGGATCTCCCTCAGTCGCATCCCTTTTCGCCCAACGCGTGGTCATCGGCGTCGGCGACATGGCCGTGTCGAACAACACTCAGGTCATCCTCAGCACTTATGCGCTCGGTTCATGCATCGGCGTCATCGCCTACGATCCGCTGGTGAAGGCGGCAGGCATCCTCCACCTCATGTTGCCGGAGTCGTCGATCTCGCCCGACAAGGCCCTGCGCCAACCGGCAATGTTCGCTGACACGGGGCTGCCGGCGTTTTTCAAGGCGCTCGCCGGTCTTCGGGCCGAGCGCAGCCGGCTGCGCCTTTTCGTCGCCGGTGGCGCGAGTGTGATCGGCGGAACGGATCCTTTCCGCATCGGCGAACGCAATTCCCGCGTGACGCTCGATTTTCTCGCCCGTGAGGGCTACACCATCCGCCGAACGGAAGTCGGCGGCGCGATCAACCGCACGATCCACCTGGAGGTCAGCACCGGCATGGTCAGCCTCAAGATGCCGACCGAAAACCTCGCCCAATCCCTCGCGGCTTGAATCGCCAGCCGCCGCTTTCGCCGCAACTCAACGCACGCCACACCACGCCGCGAAGGCGATCAAGCCCAGGCCGTAAACGGCCAAACCGGCACTGATCGCACGATACCGCCGCCAGCTTTCGCGCAGGCCTGTGCGGGTCAGAATCGTGCCTTGCAGCTGGTCCGGTCGCGGCGGTGGCAAGAGCCGGCTGATCACGACCGACACCACCACCGCCGTCACAAGGCCGGACAGGTTCCACCACATCCAGAACAGCGTGCCGCCCAGCGTGAGCAGCAATGTGACATTCACCGCGACTCCGACCAACACGCCGGCGATGATGCCCGGCCCACGGGCGCGCCGGTCGATCACCCCGCAAGCGAAAGCCGCCAGCAAAGGTCCGTAGAAAAAGGCACCGAGGCGGTTGATGCCTTCCACCACCGTCGTGGAGATGTCGCCCACCCAGAAGGCAAAGCCGGTGATCGCCGCACCCCAAGCGACTGTCACCAAGCGGCTGGCCAGAAGCATCCGGCTCGAGGTGGCGAGTCGCGGCGCCACGAAATCCCGCAGCGTCGCCGCCGACAAACTGTTCAAGGCGGAGTCGAGACTCGACATCGCCGCCGCCAGGATCGCCGCCACCAGCAATCCGCGCAATCCGGCGGGAAGATGCAGCTCGATGAAACGAGGCACGAGGTAATCCAGCCGCCCATCCGGCACCGCGGCGCGCAACTCGGGTGACAGATGATAGACCGCGCCCACCGCCAGCCCGAGTCCCGCATAAAGCAACGTCAGGGGAAAACGCGCGACGCCGTTGAAGATGAGCGTCCGCTGCGCATCGCGCACGCTCGACGCGGCGAGTTGCCGCTGCACCTGGCTTTGATCGACTCCGTAGTAGCTCAGGTAGAGCACCAACCCGCCGAGCAGAAACCCCCAGAATGGGCTGCGCGCTCCATCACCCAGACCATGCGCGAACTCGATCCCAGCCAGCCGCTCCGGCGCGTGCGTCGCCAACGCCGCTTCCCAACCGCCCGCCGTGCCCAAAGCGATCGAACCGCAGACGAATATTCCCGCGAAGAGGACGACCATCTGCACGACATCCGACCACACCACCGCCTTCATCCCGCCGAGCGTGTCGTAAACCACGGTGATGCCACCCATGAGCATGATGGACCAAGCGAGCGGCCATCCCGTGCACACTTGCACCACCAATGCCGCCGCATACAAGGCCACGCCCGTCGCGAGTCCGCGCGAAAGCAGAAACACCGCGCTCAGCAGCACGCGCGTGCCTCGGTCGAAGCGCTTTTCCAGATATTCATAGATGCTGATCAGGTGCAGCCCGCGGAACACCGGCACGAGGAACAGCAACAGCAGGATCATCGCGAACGGCAGGGCCAGTTCGTATTGCAGCCACGTCAGCCCG
>CAYYVB010000015.1:0-6132 GCA_964475035.1 uncultured Opitutaceae bacterium
TCATCTCATCATGCAAATCAAACTTCGGCCCAAGAAAGCGGCACGCATCGAAATCGTGCCGATGATTGACATCATCTTCTTCCTGCTCGCCACGTTTGTGCTTTTCACCCTCTCGCTCAACCGCATCGAGTCCATCCCGGTCGACCTCCCGTCGGCCAACCCGAGCACCAGTGCGGTGAAGGAGGAACCCACCACCATCCAGGTTTCCGGCGACGGCGCCGTCTATTGGAACAAGGAATTGGTCGACTTGAGCGATCTACCCGCGCTCCTTGCCAACTACCGCAAGGAAGTTGACGACCCCAAGGTCCTTGTCGCCGGTGACGAAAAGGCCCGCTTCGGTGCCACCGTCGCGGTTCTCGATGAGATCCGCAAGGCGGGCATCGAGAAATTCTCGGTCGAAACCCGCACCCGCCCCACGGGCAAATAAGGAGCCACGACCATGAAACGCGATCTCATCATCGGCCTTCTCCTCTCCGTCGGCCTGCACGCCGGACTCCTTTACGGCTTCAACCACAAGGCTCCGCCTCCGCCCAAGCAGGCCGAGGAGAAGACCGAGTTCATCCAGATGGAAATGCCCCCGATCGAACCGGAGGAGCAGGAAGTCGTGGAAGAACTCGTCGAGGACGCCCCTGCCAACCAGCTCGCTCCGCCGAGCCTCGCGGACGTTCCCTCTGTCAACGTCACTGCCTTTACGCAGCCGCTCCAGCCCCCGCCTCCTCCGGGCCTCACCGCGGCCAAGGGCGCCATCAGCATCCCGGTCATCAAACCCGGCACCAAGCTTGGCGCCGGCATGAAGGACCTTTTCGATGTCGCCAATCTTGACCAGCAGCCCGCCCCGCGCGTGCAACCGGCCCCGGTCTATCCTTTCGAGATGCGCCGCGCCGGCATCTCCGGTGAAGTCGTCGTCGAATACATCGTCGATTCGAACGGCAACGTCGCCGCCGTGCAGGTGGTCCGCTCCACCCACCGCGAATTCGAACAACCCGTCATCCAAGCCCTGCAGAAGTGGAAGTTCCGCCCCGGCAAGAAGTCCGGCCGCAACGTGAACACCCGCGTGCAGCAGCTCTTCCCGTTCAGCCTCAATGAGGATTGATCCCATGTTGACCCCTTCCCGCCTCCGCCACCGCGTCATCGCTGCCACGCTCGCCTTGGCGATCGTCGTCGGCCACGCTGTTGCGCAGACACCCCCGCCTCCGCGCGAATATAGTGTCAGCGACTCCACCAGCGAGGTCCTGAGCACCGCCTACAAGACAGCAGCCGACGCAAAGAATTTCGACCAAGCGTTGGTCGTCATCAATACCCAGCTCGACAAGCTCGCCGACAAAACCAGCTACGACGCCGCGGTGTTGAACCAAATCAAGGCGCAAACCCTGCTCCAAAAGAGCCAGTTCTCCGCCGCTCTCGAGCCCCTCGAAAGAGCACTTCAGCTCTCCGATGCTCGCACCCCGACGTTTTTTGACGAGCGCATGACGCAGGAGATGCTGCTTTTCCTCTCCCAGCTCTACTTCCAGGAAGCCGCCTCGATCAAGGAGGCTCGCCGTCAGAACGAACTCTATGATCGCTCCGAGCGATACATCGAACGCTGGGTGAAGGGCAATAAGCGCGATAATCCCGACGCCATGCTCTTCTACGCGTCGCTCCTCTACAACCGTGCCGTCCAGGATGCCGACAATCCCGATAAGTCCCGCCTTGAGCGAGCCCTCGCGGTTGTCGATCAGGCCATGCGCATGTCCGTCCATCCGAAGGACAACCTTTGGGTCCTGAAGCTCGTTTGCCTCCAGCAGCTCGATCGCAACGACCAGGCGGTCGAGTTCCTCGAACTCCTCGTCACCCAGAAGCCGGACAACCGCAACTACTGGCAGCAGCTCGCCGCACTCTATCTCGGCCAAGGCAAAGACATCCGCGCCATCGTCACTTTCGAGCGCGCACAGAAGCTCGGCTTCATGAATGCCCCGAAGGACAACTTCAACCTCGTCGGCATCCACTTCAACATCGGCCAGTATGAGCGCGCCGCCGAGCTCCTCGAAAAGGGCCTCAAGGATGGCACGATCGACAACGAGGAGAAAAATTGGGAACTGCTGGCCTATTCCTACCAGCAGCTCAACCGCGACTTCAAAGCCATCGACGTCCTCAAGCAGGCCACGCAGCAATTCCCGCAGTCCGGCCAGCTCGAGTATCTCATCTCCCAAGGTTACTATAACATGGAGCGCTTCGCCGAGGCGCTCCCGCACCTCCAAGCTGCCATCCGCAAGGGCGGCGGCAACCGTCCCCACCAGACCTACCTCTTTCTCGCGTTCATCGCCTATGAGCTGAAGAAGTTCGACCTCGCCCTCGAAGCGGCCGAACTCGCCATCGCCACGCCCGAAGGCAAGGTCGAAGGCCAGCGCATGAAGCAGGCCATCGAGGATATCATCCGCGAACGCGAAGCCAAAATTCAAAAAAGCTAACCTCTTCCGACCATGACCAAACTCTATCTCATTCTCCCGGTGATCGGCGTGATCGTGTTCGCCGTGTTCTACTCGAGCTTCAACAAGGAGCACGAAGCGAAGCAGGCCGCGATCCGCGCGAAGGAAGAACAAGACCGCAAGGACAAGGCCAAGCGTGAGGTCGCGGCCCGCGAAGAAGCCATCAAGGCCGCCATCGCCGCCGCCGAAAAGCGCAAGCAGGAGCGCGAAGAGCGCGAGCGCGTCGAGGAAGGCAAGAAAAAGGCCCGCCTCGAAGCCGAAGACGCCCGTCAGAAGGCGTTCGACGACCGCAAGCGCTCCCGTGACCAGGTCGAGCGACTCAAGAAGGATGTCGAAGCCGTCAAAGCCGATGTTGCGAAGCTCGAAGACGAAAAGAAGAAGCACATCGACGAACAGGCTTTCCTCCGCACTTACGTTAAACAGGCCGAAAGCAACGTGAAGTATTACTACGACCTCCTCGAGAAGCTCAACGCCGCCGAAGCCGCCCGCGCTGCCGCCGCGGCTGCCGCCGCCTCTGCCAAGAAGGGCTAACCCGACTACTCTCCCGCACCATGAACAAGTTTTACATCATCGTCCCCGTCATTCTCCTCGGCGTGTTCATCTTCTTCTACCGCGGCGCCCTCCAAGAGATGGCCGCCAAGGATGAGCGGAAGCGCCAGGAAGCCGCCGCCGTGCAGGCCGCCGAAGATGCCCGCCGCGCCGATGTCGAGGCTCGTGCCGCCGCCGACGCCAAAAAGCGTCAGGACGAGCGCGAGGCCCAGGAGCGCGCCAAGGAAGAGAAGAAGATCAAGGATTACGAGGACACCATGAAGCAGCTTCGTGACGAGACCACCCGCTACGCCTCCGAGGCCGACGCGCTCACGAAGCAGGCCAATGAGCTCGAAATCCAGCTCACCGAATTGCGCAACCTGAAGGAGAAGACCAACCGCGAAGCCTTTGAGCTCGCGAAGCAGGTCGAGCTCGCGAAGGTCCAGCGCCGCAACGCCGAGCTCGAAATCCAACGCATGGTCGACATGGTTGCCCAGCGCGTCGGCGCCAGCTCGCTGGCGCAGATGCCGCCCCCGCCGTCCGCCCCGGCCCGCAACTGAGCGGAGGACAGGAAAATTTCAGCCGCGCCGAGAGGCGCGGCTTTTTCATGGGCACGTGCAATTGTGGAGGAGTTTTCTGCTTGCTTCGCCCCGCCCGAGACCTCTGATTGAACGCTCTCTCCAAAATCGGGGCGTAGCTTAGCCTGGTAGAGCGCTACGTTCGGGACGAAAATATGGGATGCTGATTATCAGCAGTTAGCAAAATCGGTTCACAGCAAATCCGGGAACCGTGTGAACCGAAACGTAAAAATGACGGCTTTCCGAGGTCGTTTTCCAGGCAGATTCTTTTCTCCTTTCTTTGTGCGGCAAAATGCCGCACATTGAGTTCATGAGCACCGCAGCCGCAGCCCGCAAAGGTCACTTAATTGGTGTGGATTCGACCCCATATACCTCGATTTCATCGGGGCGCGATTCGGCTATTGTGAGCGACATCGTGAGAACCAAGAAGGCGAACCGGACTGATCGACTGGACGCGCGAGTTACCCGCGACGAGAAGTCCTTGTTCAAGGCCGCCGCCCGCGCGCGCGGGTTCGCCACGGTTACGGCTTACATGCTGGCAACCCTAAGAAGTGATGCTGAGCGCGTGCTGGCCGAGCAACGGAGAATGGATTTGGATGCGGAGTCTTCGCGACGGTTTGTGGAAGCGCTGCTGGCCGCGGATGCGCCGAACGAGGCGCTGCGCGCAGCCGCCGCACGTCACCGCGAACTCGTCCGTGGCTGACGCTGGTCCATACCGATTCGAGCCGCTGACCCGGCAGCACAACCGGAACGGGTTCGAGTGCGACTCGCCGGAGCTGACGGAGTATCTGCGCACCAAGGCGAGGAAGGACGCGGAGCGAAATATCGCCGTCACCTTCGTGCTGGTGGCCGAGGCTGCGCCACAGGAGATCCTTGGCTTCTACACGCTCTCGAATTTCAGCATCGGTCTGTCCGCGCTTCCCGAGGAGATCACCAAGAGGATTCCGCATTACCCCGAATTGCCGGCGACTCTGATCGGCCGGTTGGCTCGGGCCAAGAACAGTAAGGGCATGGGCTCGGTATTGCTCTTCGACGCACTGAAGCGGAGCTTGGCCAGCACCGCGACGTGTGCGTCTTTGGCGGTAGTGGCGGATGCGAAGGACCAGCGCGCGCTCGATTTCTACCTCCGCCACGGGTTTCGGGAGATCGTGACCGCGGGTGATAACTTTCCCCGGCGGGTGTTCATTGCAATGAACACGGTGCGTCAGTTGTTCCCGAGTTCCGGCACCTAGGCGCGGCACGCAGCGGCGCGAAGTTTCGGAGCCGTTTATCTGCGCGAGGCCGTTGAGGCTAGACGCACCGAAATAGACGGCTGGACGTGGACATGTCCACACGCCGGAGGCATGCCCGAAGGGTGGGGGGCTGGGCTCGGATTTCATCGCCTGATGTTATCTCTCGGGCATGAAGACGACATCTCCAGCGCAGGCGTTAGCCCGTGATCGCAAACGGAAATCTGAAGAGCGGCGCGCTCTACGTGAGCAAGGGAAGCGTGCCCGGCAGCTGTGGCTTACTGAGGCCGAATGGCAAGAACTCCAGCCCTGGGTCCAAGCAATTGCTCCGCGGCTTTCCCGCCGACGTAAGCGCAATCAAGACCCGCTGTCTTGGCTTACGGGAAGTGAACACAAACAGGGGCAGCAAGGAGTCTCGTCATGACAAACCGGAAGACCCAGCTCATTCAGATCCGAGTTTCGGCATGCGATCTTGAGCAGATTGACCGACGCGTGCCGAAAGGTCTTTGCCGGTCCAGCTGGCTCCGCAATCTCGCGCTTGGGCAACCGGTCCTGCGTGCGCGGGCCAAGCCAAGGTTTTTGGTCGCAGCGCCGTTGAATGCCGCAGAACTCGCTCAGGTCCGTGCATTGTCATCGGCGGCCGCGTCGATCTCCGAACTGGCGCGGCATCTGAAACTGCGCAGCGATCCTCAGTCGCACGAAACCGCTGAGAAGCTGCGCGAACTACACGGACATGTCCGAACCCTAATCCTCGCGAAATGATCGTGCGCCACTTCCAACGTCAGCTTCACCGGGCCCGGCGTCTTGCGTATGTCCTCGGCTCCGATCTTCCACCAGGAACGGATGACCCCCGTCGGCCTTTGGTTCTCGCCGGAGACCCTGAGCTGTTCGCGCACTTGTGCGAGAAGTGGAACGCGTTTTCGCTTTCACACTACTCCGGGGTGCTGTCTCTGTCTGAGCGCATAGACGAGGAGGAAGCGCGAACTTTGGCGGAAGAGTTCATTGACGTGCTGCTGCCTGGGCGAGTGCCAGGACAGTGTCTCGCGACCGCAGTGCTCCATCGCGAACGTGGCCGAAGGGGAACCAATCGCACGGGTATCCATGTCTTCATCCTCGCCACCGATCTCCTCGGTCAGCGGAAGCTGAACGTTTACTGGCCGGCTCGCGATCTGCGGCGCGTCGAGGCGTGGCAGGAGTTCGTGAATATGCGGGCAGGATGGTCTTCGCCGAAAGAAAGCGAACGTCGCCGTGAAATCCGGCTGAGCGTCTCTCCGCCTCTGTCGGGCAGCGACGAGCTGCTCGAACGTTATACCCGCAAGCTGCGTGGGCTTT
>CAYYVB010000015.1:6142-16900 GCA_964475035.1 uncultured Opitutaceae bacterium
GCTTTCCGGAGCCGTAATGGAAGACACGGAGGAGTTTGCGAGCCGTGTTGCTCTCGCTGGAGGCGTTGGAGTCCAGTTCGACCGGACCAACCGGAATCGGTTGCGGGCCCGGTTTTCTGTTATTAGCGGCACCGTGGGATTGCGCGTGAGTGCGATCGCGCCGGAGGCGACCGCGAATTCATTCCGGAACAGCACACTGAAGACCTTGTTTCCGGACGGCGAGTTTCGTCGAACTCCCGAACACTTTCGAGCGCTGCAGGAATTGCTCGTCCGTGAAGTCCTGTTCGCCGCGTCAACTCGCAAGGCGAAGCACCAGGTTGATCAGGATGCCGTGTCTCGTGTGGTCGGTTCAATTGCTCAAGCGAACTTTCCGCGCACGCCGAACTTGGCGGTTCGCGACGAGACTGGAATGTCGTTCCCGCGTTTCCCTGCGCCCGAAATCGAATTTGGGCGGAGCGATCTCGCTCAGGGGTCGGTAAACAACGAGCCCGAGCAGTAGCTCGTGGGCAAACGGGCGGGCTCCCTGCCGGCGTGGCGGGAGTTGGCGCCAGCACTCTGGTTACGCGCGCGCGAGGGATTGCGCGGAGAGGGGGCTGATCCTGCCCACCCTCCCTGTCTGGGGCTGGTGCCACCACAATGACCGAAGCAGGAACACTTTTGTTGGAAATCAACAGGTTGTGAATTCCGGGGGTGCCTTGCGCCGGAAGGTCGGGGTCGAGCTCTATCTCTTCGTGCTTGACATACGAAGAAAAACACTCGGTCCCCGCCCAACCCGTCACCGGTTTTGAAAATCGGGTCGGTATCCACGAGGTCGTGCCCATGATGCCGCCGGGCGCGCGTTCGGAAAAATCCGTGCGGCGAATGATCAAGGCCGGGCGCATCCCGGCCAAGAAATGGAACGGCCGGTGGTCCATGGATCCGGCGGAGGTCGTATCCGCACTTCGGCGCGAAATGGGACTGCGCGAGACGGTCGTGGCGTTTCTGGCGCTGAACGACGGGCGCCGCCGCGAGAACCGTAAGCCGGCATGGACGGGGAGGGCAGCGTGAGCGCGGTCTTCGTCCGACTTCTTTCCAGGGGGCGCGCGCTGATCCCAGTGCGGGTCGCTCCCCTTCACGCCCGTGTGCGGCGTGGTGAACAATTGGCGAGGCAAGCGCCGAGCCGGCCGCCCGGGCCTCTCTCGGGATTCAACGCGCGTCGGAAATTTCTCCGGTCGGAGCCGACGCCCACCTGAAATACCATGAAGAAGAAGCAAACGAAGAAGAATCGGGGGAGTGGGATATTCCCCCGTCACGTCTACATCGTCGGTGAAACCTCCGTGCTGGTTCACTACCGCACGACGCAGCTCTTGGAGGCCATCGGCAGTTCTGACGGCGCCGCCTGCGGCGACCTCTCGGAAATCGGGCATCTGCTCGATAAGAACAGTCCGAGCCGTCTGGTGCCGATGGGTCCGCAAGGCGAAGAGCAGATCGCGCGGCGGCTGGCAGCCGCCGCTGAAACTTTCCTGCGGAACAGCCCGGGCGCCGCGGAGGCAGTTCGGCTCAAGCGACACACGCTTGTTGCCGTGGCCTTTCGCTTGCGCACGGGCGGATACACGGTGCGCACGATTGGGGCGTTCGATGGCGAAGCGCCCCCGCCAATCGATGCTGTGATCGAGGCCATCGCGAACACGTTCTCCAACCGGATTTTGAGGACCATGTTTGAGGCCGTGGGACTTGCGCCCGATTCGCACTACTTCGATTTCGTCACGGGTCGCACGCCGGTCACGTCGGAGCGCACGCGAACCACGTGGAAGCTCTTCAATTTCGCCGAGGAAAGCCTGCGGATCGAGGACGATGGACAGCATATCCGTTCGACTAACTACTTCGATTCCCGGCGCGCGCGGGCTGGCGCGATCAGCGTGAGCTGCGCCGCAGGGGCGGTGCGATTGCTCATCCCTCCGTCCTTGGAATACCAAATTCCGGATATGTTGCGCGGCACGACCCGCGTCGAAGTGTCGATGCTGCGGCCTTCGGAGATCAGCGCGGCAGAGACCTGCTCAGTGTGGACCTTCGAGGACCATTCGCGCCGCCCGCTGTTTCTGGAGCTCGGCGCCGCGCATTTCCTGGGCTTGCTGCCGGACGCGGATTTCGAGGCGCCCTTGACGATCTGGAAGAAAGGGGAGGGCGACATTCCGGCCCTCGTCGCGACCCTGCCGTTGCGCTGGAAGCGCGTGAGTCACCTGCGGCGCCCTCTCACCTCCTGATCCGCATGAACAAACCTCACTGCTCTCTGCCTCGCGTGAGCTTCGATCACCTCACGATCAACACCGGTCACAATTGCCGACACGAATCCATGCGCTTGTCGGATCTCCTCTACGCGAACATGCGGCCGTTGACTGCGCCAGGATTCTACCGCTTGGACAAACTCCACGTCTTTGAGGGGGTGGCGCTTCTGACCACGCACTTCGACCCGGAGCATGTCGGTTTCTCGGTGTTCAAAGACGAGGAGCCCATCGTCAGCTGCCATTGCTGCTTGGAGGCGTCTGCAGGCGAGCGGGTCTGGGCGCGCGTCGTCGAGCGTCATCGCTCCTATGCGGAAACTCTGCTTGAGCAACCGTTGCCCGAGCCGGTTCGCGCCGAATGCGTGGCCATGCCTTTCGTGCGCCGTCCGCCGGGCCTTTTCTTGACCGTCCACCTCCAACCTGGGCTCTACCAGCACCGGGAGTTCGGCAACTGGGTCGGGCAGTTCGAGTGGATGCTGTATTATTGCTTCTGGGTCACTGCCCGATCGCGCGCTGACCGTCCCGTGCGCGCGTAGCGGTGTGCCTTCGTGGCGGGTGCAACGTTGCGTGCATTCGCTTGCGCCCGCCCGAGGCCACTGCCGCTTCCCTCGTCCCCCTTCATTCACTCCGTCCTGCTCAACCTTTTCTTCTCCCTCTTCCCATGAACTTCTCCTCCTCCACCGCCGACGTGCTTCCGCGCGTCTCCTTCGACCAAGTGCTGCTCGACTCGGGCTCGGTCCTGCCGGTCAATAAATTCTACCTCACCGCCAAAGGCGTCGAGGCGCTCACTCCGCTCACCCGGCCAGGCCATCACCTCGCTCCGGCTGACGCTTTGAATCCCGGCTCCCTGTCGGTCCTCACCGCGCACGGAATTCCCGGGCACGTGATGTTCAGCCTGCTGTGCAGGGGCCACCTGCTCGTGACGGGGCATGTCTGCTGTGACTTGTCCGTTTCGGAGCGCGTCTGGAACGAATTGCTGCGCACCGGGGCCGAGCCGCCCCCGATCTACACGGTCTTTCCACGGGCGGTGTCACATGCCTTCGCGCGCATCGCCCCGATCGAGCGCCCCAAGGGGCTGTATGTGGCGGTCAAGATGCAGCCGGGACTCTTCTTCGTGCCCGAGATGGATGAGGAGAGGCTCACCTTGTTCGAGATGTGCTTTTTCTACGCCTGCTGGCTCGATGCGTTGCGCTCGCGCTGCTGACCACGGCGGCGGCGCCAGGTTCTCATGCCTCGCTGACCTACCGGTTGGAGAGAACAACCAGACTGATCGCATGTCTTGGGCGCATGACCTCGGTGTTCACCGTGTTGGTGGCTGACGATCAGCGGGAGGTGCTGACGATTATTTCCAATTGGCTTCGCCAAGCCGGGCATGTCGCCGTGTGCGCCTCGTCGGGCCGTGAGGCGATGGCCCTGCTGAGGTCCATGCACGTGGACGCGCTCATCACGGACCTGGTGATGCCAAACGGAAACGGGCTCGAGCTCATCATGGACGCGCGCAGCGAGCGTCCTTCAATGCGGATCGCAGCGATTTCAAGTTCCGAGCAAACCGAGGCAGCCTTGGCGGCGGGTGCTGACGCTTGCCTGAGAAAGCCTTTGATGCCGGAAGTTCTCCTACGGGCACTGGGAACTCCAGCGGCCACCACATGAGCGCGCATGCTTGGACCAGCTTGGTTCTGCATCGGTGAATGTCTTCTCAGGATCTAAAGCGCGCGCTTAGTGACGGGCACGGTGAAGCCTTATGGACAGCGATCGTCCTTGGGAGCAAGGTGTCGGCGTTGAAAGACCGTTGGGGAGGAACCCAAAATGATCGCCATCGTCGCAGTTCCGCAAGAAAGTGCATCCTTGGATGCGTCGTTTGAACTCGCGGCTGACGAATTATGCACAGCGGCCGGGCTGCGCGTCGTGTTTCCTGCCGGAGTTTATCGGCCCGTCTACCGCACAAAGAACGGGACGGTGTTTCGTGGCGAACATCCGGTGCTCGTTAACGACCTCCGTTGGGAGCACGCCGGCTTGTTGATAACCAATGAGGGGGTCCAAGCGTTTCAATTCAATGAGAACCAGTCGGTGATCGAGGTTCTCGACCACCGCCTGCCGCAGAGCTGATCGGGGAGGGAAGCGCCTCAACCCCCATTATCGTGCATCGCGACTACTGCCCGGCGAGTTGCCTGAAGGGGAGCGCGCCAAGCGGAACCGATGGTCCATAGACGCCGCACGGGCCCCGCCCGGCCGAGTTATTCAATGAGCCCCGCCGCGCTTCGCGAATTCATTTAGTGAAACAAATTCACCAGTTTGAGCGGACCGGTGCGCTGCCTCGATAATCCGGGCGGTGCGGTGGGCATCGGCCAAAGTCGCTGGCGGCAGCATGCGGCCCCGACACGCGCGAAGGAACTGCCCGAGAAATCGCTCACCCATGACGCCCGAGTAGGAATTGCTCTGCGGCACCCGAAAATTGCGCCGGCCGCGAAACTGTGGGTGCTCCACGTCCAAAGCTGGATCGAGGCCCGGCCAGACGACCCGGCCACGCACTCCGTTCCACGCGAGATACGCATCATAGCCAGTCGCATTGACGTATCCGGCTCCGCTGAACGCGAGGGCGTAAGCGGTGTGAAAGGTGCCGATGGCCCCAGACCGAAATCGCAGGGTCAACGCCGCCGTGTCCTCCACCTCGATATTTTCACCGGAGCGACGGGCTAGGCAGGCGTTCAAGCCGGTGATCTCGTCGCCGGCGACATGCTGGATAAGGTCGAGATAATGGCATCCCAACCAAAGCAGAATACCACCGCCTGATAGTTTGCGACGGAAGAGCCAAGAGTTGGGGTCGCGAAAACGGACCTGAGTCGCCAAAAAACGAGCCTCATAGGAGATCGGTTTGCCCAAACGGCTCTCGCCGACGATCTCCTTCGCCGCGACCGCGCAAGGATGCAGCCGACGCGGATAGAGCACTGAAGCAATTAGTCCCGACGATTCCGCCAGCGCATGCAAGCGGCCGATCGCGGCGGGGTCCAGGGCCACCGGCTTTTCAATCGCGATGTGCTTTCCTGCCTTGAGGGCGGCTTTTGCCAATGCCGCCATGCGATCATGCCTGACTGCAATCAGGACGGCTTCGATCGAGGTGTCGCTCCAGAGCTCCGCAGGATCGCGCACCACAGCGCACACCTTTCGAGAGCGCGGCAGTTCCACGCGAGTCGGCGCCGCACCGGGCTCGTCGCAAAGGGTCACCGACCGCACTTCCGGCAGGTTCTCCAGTGTCTTGAGCAGCGGGGCAGAATGCGGATGCTGAAGACCGAGCAGGGCGACGTGCATGCGGCTAATCCGCGTCGAGTTTGGCCAGCGCAGGAGTGCCGACCAGCGCACGCGCCTCGAAGGCTTGGTCCAGTTGCTCACAAGTGCGGGCCCCGACCAGCACAACGTCGGTTCCCGCGCGGCTCATCGCCCACGCCAACGCGAGCAGGGCTGGACTGCTGCCGACCTCGGCGGCGACTGCCTCCAGTCGCTCCAGTCGCTGCCAGCACTCAGGCAGAAAATAGATTTCCTTGTGGCCGGGCGAAAGCGCAAAGCGGCTCCCCACCTCCACTCCGAGCCGATGTTTTCCGAGGAGAAAGCCGGCCCCCAAGGGAGAGTAGGTCACCAGTTTGATGCCCGCTTCTTTACACACGCGTCTTTCGTCGTCCCCCGCCTCTCGCACCGCAAAGTTGTGGTTGTTCTGCAACCAGTGGAAGAGCGTGTAGCCGTGGTTCGCCTGAATTCTAAGCACGTGCCTGAGCTGGGCGGCAGTGAAATTGCATGCTCCAATCTGTCGGACCCGCCCCGTCACCACTAAGCGATGCAGAGCCTCCACGGCCTCCATCGTCGCGGCCGTGTCGTCCCATTTGTGCAAGTAGAACAGATCGATCACCTCGAGACCGAGGCGATCGCTGGCCTCCGCCCACGCCTTCTCGATCGCGTCGGCCGTGAAGGGAGGATACATCTTCGTGGCAATCGTGAGCTGACTCCTAAGTTCGGCGCGCTGGCGGATCCAATCGCCGAGAATCAATTCAGAATTCCCGGCGCTGTAGGTTGCGGCGGTATCGAACATCCGGATGCCCCGAGAGAAAGCGTTGTCGAGCAACCGGTGTGCTTGCGGGGAATCGACCTCGCGTGCGAACGTCGAGGTCCCATAGGCGAGGCTGGCGAGATTCATGGGGACATGAAAAAGGGCGGGAAAACACCCGCCCTTGATTTGGGTGTGGGGTGAACGTTAGAAGCTATACTTTGCGCTCAAGCCGATCGTGCGGGGCACGGATGGCTGTGCCGAGAAGCGGCTGTTGCCGCCAGCGTAGTAGAGCTTGTCCGCCACATTTGTGACGTTGACGTTTACTTGCCACTTGCTGCCCCGCCGATACGAGACGAACGCATTGATCACATCATGGCCAGGGATATCGGGAGCGCCACTTTGCGTCAGGCTGCCGATGTGGAACAGATTCGCCCCGACGCCAAAGCCCTTGAGGGCGTCGGACTGGAAGTCATACTTGGCCATCAAGCTATAGGTTGACTTGTAAGTGCGGGGGAGGCGGGCGCCGTTCTGGTCCTTCGGTCCGTCGCCGTTGAAGAGCGTGGCGATGATGTTCCAGCCGGCGGCCGGACGAAGGGCGAGGTCGAACTCGAAGCCTTCTGTTTCCACCTTGCCGGCAGGTAGCGCGTAGAGCTGCGGTGTGCCGATGTTAAAGCGGACCGGCAGATTAGCCGTCTCGTTGCGAAACCAGATCACGCTCCCGGCCACACGCCCATCCAACCAAACGGACTTTACGCCCAGCTCGTTGACCAAGCCGGTGGAGGGAGGCAGCGGGCTGCCGTTGGGATCACGGTCATCGGCGCCTGACGGCACAAAATTGGTAGCGCGGGAGGCGAAGAACGATAGGTCCGGACGCGGTTTGTAGACGAGGCCGAACCGATACAGTGGCTTGTCGCCCTTGCTCTGCCTCAGCGGAGCGGTGGACGTGTCGAGGCGGCTGGTGTTGTCGCTCCAGCTCCAGCTGCCGGCCACGGTCGCGATCAGGCGGTCATTCAGCACGTGAGACTGATGCATGAGGTAGACGTTTGCCGCATCGCGCCGCTGGATGGTGTTGGCACTGCCGGGGAGGACCGGATCAACCGGATCTGGCCCGAAAACGGGATTGATGATCGGGAAATTCGTCGTGCCGGTCTGCGGCGAGACGAGCGGGGTCTGAAGCAATGCCTGCTCGTCACGGGCCGAGCTGGCCGCCCAACCGAAGTTAGTCTGCTGGCGCCGCCCATTCAGGTCGAACTCAGCAATATAGTCATTTACGACGCTGAACATCTTCTGCATCTGCGCGAGGGTCAGCAGATTGAAACGGAGGGTGTCGGAGGAATCGACAACGCCATCGGAGCCAAGAAGGACAGTGTTGTTAACCGCCAGCCGGCTGTCGTGGTCGGATCGCTCCTCGGAAAAATACGCCAGCTGTAGATTCGACTCGAATTTCGAGCTGAAACGATGGTTCAGCACCGTTTCCAGTTCATGCTTGGTGAAGCGTGAGTTGCTCCACGGTGCTTTGTAACCCTGACTGCGGCCGCTGATGGTCGAGATTCGGTTCGTCTGGTCGAGGAAGTTGTTAGCGAAGAGACCGCTAGTCTTGATTTGCGAGTATTCATATCGCGTGCGCAGCGTCGTGTTGCGCCAGTCCAACTGCACGCTGGGCGAAAAAACGATGCGGTCATCGAATAGATCGCCTTGGAACTGTTTGCCATCCTGCCAGGCGCCCACCACTCGATAGGCGGCGCGAGCACCGGCGACGCTTTTCGCGAGCGGACCAGTGGAATCCAGCTCAGCGCGCAGAAATCCGTGTTCATCCATGATTGCGCGGATCGTGTTGCGAGCCGAGTAGAGCGGCACCTTGGTCGTGCGAAGGATCATGCCCTGCGTGACGGGACGTGTGCCGAAGAGCACCGCTTGGGCTCCCTTGACAATTTCGATCGTCTCGGTCGTCACGTCATCGTCGATGGACGGGAAATACTCGATACCGTTCTTGAAGGTGCGCGTGAGACGCTCGCCGCGCATGTAATAGAGATTGTTGCCGCCGAAAGAGGCGACGCCGCTCGCCGCGTATTTGGCGAAATCGCTCGGATACGCGAAGTATCCGAGATCCTCAATCATGGTGCGGGGCATTACCTGCACCGCGCCCGCCACATCGATTAGTGCCTGACGCGTCTTCAGGCCGGCCGTGGCTTGAGTAACTCCATAAGATTCGTCTTTTGCAGCGACGACATCAAATCGCGAAAGTGTCACGACATCGTCCTTGGGCTCCGGAGCGGACTGAGCAAACGACGGCACGGCGAGAAGCGCCGCCGCGAGAGCGAGGGCGGCAACCTTTGGCGAGGGAACAGGGGCTGAGGGGGGTAGGTTTGTCATGGGGTCAAGTGGATGCGGGCGAAGCACGTTCCTAAAATCCTACCGCGTCAAGTTAAAATATCGGCGCGACAGAATTATTTATTCCGAGCAAAGCGCCGTTGAGCGACGGCCGTTCAAGCGTCTGCCAGTTCGACAGGAATTGTAATGTGCCCGGGCGCGTTGTGTGGATTGGTCACCTGCTCAGCGAGCAGACGGCCAATTGCTTCACCGATGCCCTCGGGTCGCAGGGCGGGGAAAATGTAAGGGAAGTCCACTTCTCCCACGGGCCGGCGATACAGCCCACTCACGATCAGCCGGGGCCTGCGGCGGCCCTTGAGTTTCAATTCGTCGAGGGCAGCGCGCGCCGCCTCAGCCTTGGCTTCCGAGCGGCACAGCAGACAAAGCTCGGTTGGATGGCGACGCACCAACTCTCGAACCTCCGCCATAATTGCGAAGTGGTCGTCAGGAACGTGACTGATCGAGAACTGATTCGCCGTGCGCCCCGCCTCCCCCAGGAGCCGGGCGATTTCGTTCAACACGACGTTGTCACCCGGAAACATCACCTCGCGGGTAATCGCAGCCAAATGAACGCAAGAGTGCCGCAGGACATACTCAGCGATGAGTCGGGCGATTGCGAGATTGTCCTGCTCGACGGAGGCCATGCCCTCAATGGAGGGGTAGAGCGAGCCATGAACAACTGCTGGCAGACCACTGTCTTTTACTGCTCGCTGGACCGAGAATGGTGCCTTGGTAATGACCACTCCAGCCGGATCCTTCGAGCGCAGCACCTCGCTGATCAGGTCGTCGACGTAATCTTTGGGATCGGTGGAGGGCAGAAAATTGAACTGCACCTCCGCACCGGGCAGAACGCCTTGAATACCCACCAAGACCCCGTCCGCCACTTGTCCCTCCTGTTTGAGATAGCTTCGGTGGACCAACATGTAGACTCGCCTCAGCAGTCCAGGGCTCGCCTCACGCTGGAGTGCTCCGACGAATGTCCCGCGCCGCTGCACCCGACGCAGTAATTTGCGCTGCGCCAACAGTTGCAATGCACGGTTAGCGGTGGAGGTGCCAACTCCCAGCATCCGCGCCGCCTCTGCTAACGAGTAGTAAGGGTCGCCCGGCTTCAGTTGGCGCCGGCGGATGTCGTTCTCGAGCTGCTGCGCCAGCTCCATGATTTTCGGTGTCGTTGAATAGCCGGAGGACATGATGAGGCCCGAAGCGTTAAGTTGGGCAGGAAGTTCGCATTAAATGCATGTTCTCGCGATATAATTCTTGTCTTTCAGAATTATTTGTGACCCATGTTCGTCATGCCTTCCCCTTCCTCGCTAACCCTGCGCAATCTTGTTGCTGCCGCCTTCACGCCATTCCATAAAGACGGTTCGCTTCACCTGGAACGAGTCCGACCAGTCGTCGACCGGGTTTTGGGTCAGGGCGCGAAGGGCCTTTACGTGTGTGGCAGCACCGGGGAAGGCCCTCTGCTCACAACCGAGGAGCGGAAGGCCGTGGCCAAGGCCCACGTGGACGCGGCGGCGGGGCGGGTGCCCGTTGTGATCCAAGTCGGCCACAACAGTATCATCGAGGCCCGAGAACTCGCGGAGCACGCTCAGGCAATCGGGGCCGACGCCATCTCCGCAACGCCTCCCACCTATTTTAAGCCAGACTCAATGGACAATTTCTTGGCCTGCCTCTCCGAAGTGGCGGCCGGGGCACCGAAACTGCCGTTCTATTATTACCACATCCCGGTGCTTTCCGGAGTGAAGTTCGACATGCTGGAGTTTCTGCGACTCGGCCGTGACCGGATTCCCAGTCTTCGAGGGATCAAGTTCTCCGATACTAATCTCCACGAGATGATCGCGTGCGTGGAGCACGATGAGGGCGCCTTCGATATTCTTTTTGGGGTGGACGAGATGTTGCTCGCGGGCTTCGCGTTCGGCGCACGCGGTGCCGTGGGCTCCACTTTCAATTTTGCCGCCCCTCTTTATTTGAAAATCATAGCCGCCTTCGAGCGCGGGGACATGCCCGAGGCGCGCCGGCTTCAATCGTTGTCCGCCCAGATGGTGCGCGTGATAGTTGGTATCGGGGGGCGCGTCCGGCTGAAGGCCACCA
>CAYYVB010000015.1:16910-21235 GCA_964475035.1 uncultured Opitutaceae bacterium
CCGACTGCGGGTATAGCCGCTTGCCCACGCAGACATGCAGCGACGACGTGCGGAAGCGCATTCGCGAAGGCCTCGAGAAAATCGGCTTCTTTAGTGTTATCGATCCGTCGCCGTGATCCCGTTGCGATGTCTTCCGAACCTTCCCAGCCCATTCAAAAGCCCCGAGAAGCACGCCGCGCCGCCGGCCTGTCCTGCTTACTCGCATTGAGCGCGGTTGCAGGCGCGGAGAGCGTGCGAGTCGATACGCTCCCAAACCTGCCTGACTTGCTTGGCTACGCCGGAATGTTCGCCGGAGTATCGAACGGTCAGCTTCTCTGCGGGGGAGGGGCGAATTTCCCGGAGATCCCTCTCGCGCAAGGCGGTAAGAAGGTGTGGCACTCTAGGATATTTTCCTTGGAAAAAGACGGCCTGACGTGGAAGCACGTGGGCGATTTGCCGCAGCCTTGGGGCTACGGTGTCTCCGCTTCATGGAAAGATGCCGTGGTAATTGCGGGCGGTAGCAATGCCAGTCGTCACTACACTGAGTGCTCCCTTGTGCGTTATCGCGCCGGACGCATCTACTTAGAATCGCTCCCGCCGCTTCCTGTCGCACTCGCAAATGGAACCGGCTGTGTCGTGGGTGACATCCTTTATATAGCCGGCGGCCAAGACGGTCCCACGGCTACACGTTCAGTCTCTCGGTTCCTTTCCCTGGACCTGAGTCATCCAGAGCGAGGCTGGAATGAACTCCCGTGGCCTTCGGGCGCGCCCAGCCGCATCCTCGCAGTGAGTGCCTCAGCCGAGGGATGGTTTTACATGATGAGCGGCGCGGAACTCTCGCCCAATGAGCGCAATGAGCCGACGCGGACCTATCTGCGGGACGCGTGGCGCTATCGTCCGGGCGATGGTTGGGAGCGCCTTCCCGACCTGCCCCGAGCTGCCGCCGGTGCTCCGTCCCCCTGTGCCGTTCTCCCTTCGGGCTCTCTTCTCATTCATAGCGGCGTTTGGCCGGAATACTTGGCGAGCGCTCCGGCCGGCCTTGAGTTTCCCGGCTTTTCCCGCGAGTGGCTGATTCTTAATCCGAGGCAACGCACTTGGCAGCGGGTTCACGAACCCCGGGTTTCGGTGCCCGCGCGGGTTACGGCCCCGGCGGTCTGGTGGAATGATTACTACGTGGTTCCCAGCGGGGAATCTGCTCCTGGCATTCGCACTCCAACGGTGCTCGCCCTGAAGTTCCTTCCATGACCCTCGATCGCCCCCGTCTTGAGCAATTGCACCGGCATTACCATGATAGCCTCGTTCATGACACGTTGCCATTTTGGCTCCGTCACGGGCGGGACGTGAAACATGGCGGGCTGATCACCGGTTTGGGAGAGGACGGCACTATCGTCGACACGGACAAGGCTGTCTGGCTGCAAGGCCGCGCTGCCTGGACCTTTTCCACCGCGCACCTGACCCTCGGCCCGAAGCCCGAGTGGCTCGCGCTCGCCCGGAGCTGCCTCGATTTCCTGCGCGACCATTGCCGAAGCGTGTCGGGAAAACTTTTTTTCAGCGTCACGCGCGAAGGTCGTCCCCTGCGGATGCGCCGCTACGTCTATAGCGAATGTTTCGCGGCCATCGGCAGTGCGGCGTTTTTCCGGGCATCGGGCGAGTCGCGCGCAGCGGAGGAAGCGCTCCAGTATTTCGACACCTACCTTCACCACAGCTTCAGCCCAGGTGTGATGCAGACGAAGGTCGACCCCGTCACGAGGCCTCAGCAAGGGGTGGCGCCTTGGATGATCGCAATCGCGACCGCACAGGAAATTCGCAAGCTGCTCGGCGACGTTACGGTGCGGGGCAGAACCTGCACAGCCTGGATTGACCGCGCGATTGCCTCGATCCAGTCGAATTTCTTCAAGCCGGAGCTGGGCGCGCTGCTGGAAATCGCCGGCCCGAATGGCGAGGTTATCGACCACTTCGACGGGCGCACCTTGAATCCCGGACACGCGATCGAGTGCGCGTGGTTCATCCTCCACGAGGCCAAACTCCGCGAAAATCAGGATTACCTCCGCCTCGGCCTGGCGATTTTGGATGGCATGTGGGAGCGCGGCTGGGATCGCGAGTTCGGCGGCTTGCTTTATTTCACCGACCTACACGGGCATCCTGTTCAGGAATACTGGGCCGAGATGAAATTTTGGTGGCCGCACAACGAGGCCGAAATCGCCACGCTTCTCGCCTATCAGCTCACCAGGCAGCCGAAGTATGCCGACTGGTTCGAGCAAGTGCAAACGTGGTCGCGACGCGTGTTTGCTGACCCAGTCCACGGCGAATGGTTCGGCTATGCGCACCGGGACGGCCGCATTTCCACACGCCTCAAGGGCAATACGTGGAAAGGTCCATTCCACCTTCCCCGTATGCAGTTGGTGTGCCGTCAACTCACCGCCGAAATGATCAACGGATGAAAATGTTTCCGAACGAGAGCGAACAGCGTGAAAATATCCGGACCATCATCCACGACTCTGCGGATGTGGCGTGTGAGTTGATCGCCCAAGACATCGCCGAGCTTGTCCGCACCCGTGAAGCGGAAGGAAAGTCCACAGTGCTCGGCCTCGCCACGGGTTCCACTCCGGTGCGCCTCTATCGGCGTTTAATCGCGCTTCACCGGGCGGGGCAGCTTTCATTCCGAAAGGTAATCGCCTTCAATCTCGACGAATACTTCGGACTCACGCGCGAACATCCGGAGAGCTACTGGCGGTTCATGCACGAACAGCTCTTCGATCACGTCGACATCGCGCGCGAGAACATCAACATCCCGGACGGAACTCTGGCCCGGGCAAACGTCTTCGCAGCCTGCCATGATTACGAGGAGCGGATTCGCCGTGCAGGCGGAATCGACTTGCAGGTGCTCGGCATTGGCCGAACCGGGCACATCGGGTTCAACGAACCGGGGTCCGGTCGTGACTCTCGCACACGCTTAGTGACACTAGACGCCCTCACGCGGCAAGATGCCGCTCGCGACTTCCTCGGAGAAGCAAACGTCCCACGCTACGCGATCACCATGGGCGTAGGGACAATTTTAGAGGCGCGCCGCATCGTGTTGCTGGCTTGGGGCCAGGCCAAGGCGCCCGTCATCGCCCGCGCCATCGAAGGGAATCCCAACGAGACGCTGCCCGCCAGTTTGTTACAAGGTCACCCCGGCATCTGCTGCCACCTTGATCGAGCGGCCGCCGAACAGCTCACTCGCGTCAATCTTCCCTGGCTCGTCGGGCCCGTCACCTGGACGCCCGCGCTCGCCCGCCGCGCGGTTGTTTGGCTTTCCCTGCTGCTCCGCAAACCGGTGCTCAAGCTCCTCGACGAGGACTACGGCGAGCACGGGATGGGCGACCTTCTGACTGAGCAGGGGCCGGCCTACGGACTGAACATCCGAGTCTTTAATCAGCTTCAGCACACGGTCACTGGTTGGCCCGGCGGCAAACCTTCGGCCGACGACTCACATCGACCCGAGCGCGCTGAGCCCGCCGTTAAACGCGTGCTGATCTTTGGTCCCGAACCGTCGGATGATGTGCTCGGGATGGGCGGAACCATCAGACGCCTCGTCGAGCAAGGTCATGATGTCCGCGTTGTCTACCTCACGTCAGGGAATCTGGGTGTGCCCGACGAGGAAGCGCTTATGGCTACGGAACTCGTCCGCGAACTGGCCGAGGACCGCGGAGAACCCGAAAATCCCGGCGCTGCCTTCGCGCGAAAAGTAGCTCGGCAGTTGCAGGAGAAGTCGAAGTTCGCGAGCGACGCCGAGGACACGCGGCGGTTGAAGAGTATCATTCGCCGCGGAGAAGCTCGAGCCGCCTTGCGCGAGTGCGGAGTCGATACGTCGCGCACCAAGTTTATTGATCTAACGTTTTATGAACGGGGCCGGTATCGCCAATTCCGCCCCGAAACCGGCGATCGCGACGCGCTCGCTGCACTCCTCGCCGAATTTCAGCCGCACCAGATCTTCGCCACCGGCGCCTCCGCCGATCCCAGCAGTGTGCCTGCCGTTTGCTTCACGATCCTTCGGCAGGCACTCGCGCATGTGAGGTCCGAAAAATGGATCAAAGACTGCCGCGTGTGGCTCTACAACGCTCCCGACCAGACGTGGGATCCGGCGACGATCGACATGGCCGTGCCGCTCAGTCCTGAGGAATTGAACCGCAAAACGTTCGCCATCTACCACCACAAGAGTCAGCGCAGCCAGCGCCCGACGGCCGGATCAGAATGCGAAACCTGGCAACAGGCCGAGCAGCGCAATCGCGCCCTTGCTGCATCCTACGATTCGCTCGGGCTTGCGAACTACGAGGCCATCGAGGCGTTTCAGCGCTGCCCCGTCC
>CAYYVB010000016.1:0-16269 GCA_964475035.1 uncultured Opitutaceae bacterium
CGGCGACACCGAGCGAACCGTGAGCGTCGAACCATGAGCCGCTCGCGGAACGGACACGCCGCCCCAGCCGCACCAACCCCGCCCCGACCCTCAAAGGAGCGGGAGCATCCTGCTCCCGCCCCCCGACCCGGGAGCAAGATGCTCCCGCTCCCTTGCGCGACCTTTGCGAGTGAAGCCCGCCTGTCTTGTCTGGTCAGCGCCGCTGGCGCTTCACCATCGCGGCGATCCAGATCGGGGCGAAGGGGGACGTGCAGCCCTTGGACACCGGGTAATCGCGGAAAACGCCGAGCTTCTCGCCGATGGCGATGGCGCGCTTCCGGTGCTCGGGGTGGTGGATGCCGATCTGCGCGAGGCAGACGTTCATCGTCCACTGCACTTCGGGCGCGGCGGAGGACATTTCCTTTTCGAGGCGTTGCAGCAAGGCGGGGAGCGCGAGTCCGGCGGGCTCCTTGGCAACGCGGTCGGCGGTGAGGCTCCAGCCGGCGCGCGCGGCCCAGCGGTCGGCGTCCTGCATCCATTTTTGCCGGAGCTTCTCCTTCTCCGGGTGATGCGGGACGACGTAGGAGTTCAGCCAGTCGGCGACCCACGCGTAACTGATGCTGCGCACGAGGCGGTCGAGCTCGGTGGCGGAGAGGCGCTGCGGCTCGAGGAGCAGGACGGCGAGGTGCTGCGCGTCGGCGTTGCCGGTCTGCCAGAGGGCGAGGCCGAGCGCGTGGTCGGTCTTGATCTCCTTGGCGAGCTTGCGGATGTCGCCGTGTTTGACGCCGAACTGGTTGTCGCCGGCGCCGCGCTTGGCGTTTTGCGCGCGGACTTTCGGGTCGCCGAGGGCGGCGAGCTTCGCGAGGGCTTGCTGTAGGGTCATGGGGTCGGGGTGCCCCACTTTGTGCCCGCGACGGGCGGCGAGTCGAGGCGAACCCTGGGACCTCGCGCGTGCGCTCCCGGTCAGGGCTGGACGGGGCCGTCGCGGATGAGGGCTTGCGGGAAGTCGGCCGCCTTCTCGCCGCCGCGGGAGCGGAGGCGCAGGTTGTTGATCTCGCCGGCGGGCGGATTGAGCGGGATCTGCATGCCGCCGAGTTCCTCCATCATCGCGTAAAGCTGCCTGCTCATCGCCTCGGCCGTCGGGCGATGGGCCGGGTCGTGGATGAGGTTCTTCATCTCATCGGGATCCGCCTGCAGGTCGTAGAGTTCGTCGCTGTCCCAGAGGCCGTAGTAGGTGATGAACTTGTAGCGGTCGCCGCGCAGGGCGAAGACCGTCGGGCTCTGCGGGTAATTCCGCTCCCAGTAATAGACGTAGAGGAAGTAATCGCGCCACGCGACCGGCTCACCGCGGAGCAGCGGCACGAGCGTGCGGCCGTCGAAGTGCGCGGCGGGGCGGAGGCCCATCGCCTCCATCACGGTCGGCGCGATGTCGATGTTGGCGACCACCTCGTCGACGACGGTGCCGGGCTGGATCAGTTTCGGCGCCCGCATGAGGAGCGGCACGCGGATGGAAGGCTCGTAGGCGACGCGTTTGTCGATGAGGCCGTGCTCGCCGAACATGAAGCCGTTGTCGCCCATGTAGACGATGAGCGTGTCGTCGAGGACCCCCATCTTCTCCAGCTGCGCGATCACGCGTCCCACGCTGTCGTCCACGGCGCTCAGGGTTTCGCCGTAGGCCTTGTAGTATTGGTCGATGTCGAGGTCGCTGTGATACGGGAAATCCACGCCGTGCCAGCTGTTGCGCTGGTCGCGCAGCCAGCGCGGCTGATTGCGGATCATCTCCTCGGTCACGGGCATCGACTTCGGGCGCGTCCAGGTGCGGTGCGCGAATTTTCCGCGGTGGCGCTCGGCCGGGGCGAACTCGGCGTGGACCGCCTTGTGCGAGAGGTAGAGGAAGAACGGTTTCTCACCCGGCTTCTGCTGCTGGAGCCAGTTGACGGCGTAATCGGTGAGCTCGTCCGTCATGTAGCCCTTGAGCGGGACGCGGCGGCCGTCGACGTTGAGGGTGTAGTTCGGACTCGGGGCGTAATACTCGCCCTGCCCGCGGAAACTCACCCAATGGTCGAAGCCCGGCTGCGGCGCATCGCCCTCGACGCCCATGTGCCACTTGCCGATGAAGGCCGTGGCGTAGCCGGCCTTCTGCAGATACTGCGGGAAATAGACCGTGCCCGCGGGGATGGCACGCTGGTTGTCGATCACACGGTGACGGAACGTGTAGAGGCCGGTGAGGATCGAGGCGCGGCTCGGCGAGCAGAGCGCCGTCGTGACCATCGCGTTTTTCAGGTGCGCGCCTTCGCGGGCGAGACGGTCGAGGTTCGGCGTCTCGGCGAGCGGATGGCCCAGGAAGCTCATCGCGTCGAAGCGGTGGTCGTCGGAGAGGATGAATACGACGTTGAGCGGCTTCGCGCCGCGAGCGCGCTCCGGCACGATTTCCTTGGGCACTGGAACGACGGGCGACACCGCGAACGAAAACGCGGCCGACCAGACGAAGCCGGCGCAGAGCAGGAGCGAGGCGGATGTTTTCATGGCGGAGCGTTGAGGATGGGGCGATGCGCTGGACAGGGCGCGCGGGGTCGCCGGAGCGCCCTGCAGGCTGGAAAACGCGCCGCGTCGGCGCAAGGGCGCGGAGCTCAGAGGCCGCGCTGGATGGTGAAGCGTTTGATCTCTCCGGTGAAGGGCTGCTCGGGCAAGCCTTCGGCCACGGGATGTCCGCCGCTTTGACCGATCACAAGCGGCGTCTTGGGCGAACCGGTGAAGGGCAAGGGCAGCGAGACGCTGTCCGCGACCACGCCGTCCACGCGCAGCACGAGGCGGTTGTAGTCGATGAGGACTTGGAGCTGCGTCCACTTGCCGAGAATCGAGGCGGGACCGTCGACCACCGTGGTCGTGTCGATCCACGTCTTGCAATGCACCGCCACGCCCGGGCGACCGTCCTGGATGAAGACCTTGTAGCCGTAATCGCCCGAGGACTGCGCGGCGATGACGCCGTCGGATTGGGCGTTCACGGCGATGTCGAGGCGGAAGGGCCAGCCGGAGGGATCGATGCGCTTGTGGAACGGCACCTGGACGGAGGCGGCGCGGCCGTCGAAGTGGACGCTGCCGTCGCGCACCTGCAGGTTCTGCGGGGTGAAGGCCACGCCGGAGTTCACCTGATCGACCAAGGCGCCGTCGCGCACCGCCAAGTCGAAGAGGACGCCCTCCTTGCCGCGGATGCGCGGGAAGTTTTTCGGGAAGGCGTTCGGGGTCCAGTCGGAGAGGATCTGTGCTTCCTGAAGCTGGGCCTTCATCGACGCGTGCAACGCCGCGTAGGCCGGATCGACCGCGAGGTTGTTCATCTCGTGCGGGTCCTTCTCCAAGTCGAAGAGCTCGTCGAGGTCCTTGATCTCGGGATAGGTGATGAGCTTGTAGCGGTCCGTGCGGAGCGCGGTCATCGTCGGGATCGCGTGCACGAGGTCCTTCCAGTATTCGTAGAAGACCGCGTTGCGCCACACGGGGTTCTTCTCCTCGAAGAGCGGCTTCATGCTCGCGCCCTGCATCTGCGCGGGCACGGGGAGCCCGGCGTAGGCGAGGATGGTCGGGGCGAAGTCGGCGTTCGTCACCAGCTGCGTGACCGTCGAGCCCGCCTTGATGCGGCCCGGATAGACGACGAGCATGGGGATGCGGAGGCTCTCCTCGTAGGCGAGGCGCTTGTCCCAGCGGCGGTGCTCCATGTGGAAGTAGCCGTTGTCGCTCGTGAACACGATGATGGTGTTGTCGAGCGTGCCGCGCTCGCGGAGCAGATCGAGGATCTTGCCGATGCCGTCATCGACGGCGGCGAGGCAACGGAGCTGGTCGACGTATTTGTTGTAATCTTTCCACGGCTCGGCCGGGACGGAAGCGGGCAGCTTCTCCTCTTCGATCTCGCGGGTGCGGTAATGCCAGCGCGATTCGCGCGAGGCTTGGCGGCGATGCCAGGCCGGCTTGTCGGCGAAGTCCTCCGTGTAGCTCGGCGGCGGCGTCAGTTTCGCGTCGGCGCCGAAGGCCTTTTTGTGGCGGGGCGCGGGCATGAAGGGCTCGTGCACGGCCTTGTGCGAGAGCATGACGAAGTAGGGCTGGTCCTTCGGTTGCTGCTTGATGAAATCGATCGCGTAGTCGGTCAGCAGGTCGGTCGTGTAGCCTTTCTGCTTCACCTTCTCGCCATTGATGTTGAAGAGCGGGTCGTGATACACGCCCTGCCCCTTGAAACTGAGCCAGTAATCGAAGAAGGGCCGCGGGGCGCCGGTGTTGCCCATGTGCCACTTGCCGATCATCGCCGTGCGATAGCCGGCTTCCTGTAGGTATTTGGTCAGCGGCGGCGTGACGTCGGGATTGTAGTCGGAA
Source organism: uncultured Opitutaceae bacterium (assembly GCA_964475035.1). GTDB lineage: Bacteria > Verrucomicrobiota > Verrucomicrobiia > Opitutales > Opitutaceae > Didemnitutus. Next base: position 4,339 of record CAYYVB010000016.1, read on the forward strand.
GTCTCGTTGTCGGTGACGCCATGGCGGTTCGCCAAGGTGCCGGTGAGGAAGGTCGCCCGCGAAGGACAGCAGATCGACGTCGTGACGAAGGCGTTCGCCATCATCGCGCCCTGGGAGCGCAGGCGGTCGATGTTGGGCGTCTCGACGTAGGGATGATCCATGTAGCCGAGCGCGTCCCAGCGGAGGTCGTCGAGGAGCACGAACAGAACGTCCGGCTTCTTCGTTTCTTTCGCTTCTTCGGCCCGGAGCTGAACGCCGAGCACTGACAAACCGAGGAGTGCGACGAGCAGCCGCTGAGGGGTGAGCATGGTTTTCATCGTGGGGTGCGGAGTGGGAAGGGGCTGGCGGCGGAGGGGAGTGAACGCTGAAGTCCGCGATTTGCCACTGGTCCAAAGCCGTTCAGCGCAGGTTGGGGAGGTTGAGGGAGAGCCGAAAAGGTGACTGTGAGCGTGGTAGCACTGGAATCGGAAGCTGGGTGTGAAGAGCCCTTTCTTCTCAAAAACGCATCAAATAGTTTTAATCTATTTTTTGTGAGATACTTAGGATGAAATAGCGAGGAGAGTATTCACCGTGCTCACAGCCACGCCGGATCAGCAGACCTGCCGGAAGACACGGCACGCATAGAGGGGAAAGCGGAACGGCATGCCGAGAAACATTACGGGATTTGGCGCGGTGGCAAGTCGATTTGGTCATATTTCATCCTTTATGTGTTTATTTCATTCATTTCGAGATTGCCAATCCCCCGCGCGCCACCGAGGCTGCCGGCACCATGCTTTCCAAAGCTTTTCAACTCAAACGTCACGAGGGTAACCCCATCCTCAGTCCGCTGGCTGGCTCTCACTGGGAGAGCGAAGTCACCACCAACCCCGCCGCCTGGCTCGACGAAGCCACGGGCGAGGTGAAGCTCATCTACCGCGCCGCCGGCCATGACGTGGAGCACCGCGTCCACTTCGGCCTCGCGGTGAGCAAGGACGGTTTCAATTTCACCCGCGTCAACGCGGAGCCCATCCTCTCCCCGCTCGTCGGCAGCATCGACAACGGCTGCGTCGAGGACCCCCGCATCATCAAGATCGGGGATTGGTACTACGTCACCGCCGCGACGCGCCCGTTCCCGCCGGGCCAGTACTGGCTGAACGAGAATCACCACGCCAACACGAACGGCCACTTCCCCAAGGAGTTTCCGGTCGCGCTGCGGCAAAACCTCACCTCGACCCAGCTCTATCTCACCCGCGACTTCAAGGAGTGGATCCGCGCCGGTCGCCTCACCAACGCCAAGCTGGACGATCGCGACGTCATCATCTTCCCCGAGAAGATCGGCGGCAAGTGGTTCACGATCCATCGCCCGATGCAGTGGCATGGCGCCGGTTTCCCGAACGCCTTCCCCGCGATCTGGATCGCCGAGTGCGAGGACCTGCTCGAGTGGAAGGACATGAAGCTCCTCGCGAAGGGCGAGTATCCGTGGGAAAAGAAGATCGGCGCCAACAACCCGCCGCTCAAGACGCCCCACGGCTGGCTGCAGATCTACCATGGCGTCGGCGCGGACAAGCAATACCGACTCGGCGCCCTGCTGCTCGACCTCGAGAATCCGATGAAGGTCACGCACCGCACGCCCGAGCCGATCTACGAGCCGGCCGCCCCCTACGAAAAAGAGGGCATCTACAAGGGTGTGTGCTTCCCCTGCGGCCACGTCGTGATGAATGGCACATATTTTCTCTACTACGGCGGCGGAGACGTGCATTGCTGTGTGGCGACGGCCTCCTTGGAAGAGTTCCTTGGCCACCTCCTGGCCAATCCGGTCCGCTGATCCCGGCGCACCTCAGTCCGACATCCCTTCCGCAGGCCGGCCGAGTCCGGCCTGCTTCATTTTCACCCTCTTCTCCCGAACCTCATGCGATACTTTCTCTTCGAACCGATCTACTGTGAGCGCGTCTGGGGCGGCACCGGCCTCGCCACGCACCTGGGCCGCACGCTGCCCGCCGGCAAGGTCATCGGCGAAAGCTGGGAAATCGTCGACCGGCCCGAGGCGCAATCGCGCACGGCGCAGGGCCAGAGCCTGCGCGAACTGATCGCCACCGATCCGGAAGGCATCATGGGGCCGGGTTGGCCCGCGACGAAGCCCTTCCCCATCCTCGTGAAGTGGCTCGACTGCCAGGATCGCCTGAGTCTCCAAGTCCATCCGCCCGCCGCGATCGCGCCCTCGCTCGGCGGCGAGCCGAAGACCGAGAACTGGTTCATCGCCCGCGCCGAGCCGCACGCGACCCTCATGGTCGGGTTGAAGCGCGGCGTCACCGAGGCCGACTTCAAGCAGGCGCTGGCCAACAGCACGCTCGAGTCCTTGGTCCACACTCTGCCGGTGCAGGCAGGCGAATCGATCTTCATCCCCAGCGGCCGCCTCCATGCGATCGGTGCGGGCAACCTCATCCTCGAGATCCAGCAGAACTCCGACACCACGTATCGCGTCTATGATTGGGGCCGCGTCGGCCTGGACGGACGGCCGCGCGACCTGCATGTCGCCGAGTCGCTCGCCTCGACCAATTTCAACGACTTCGAACCGTCCACGCTCAAGCCCGCTCCCGGCGAACAAGTGCTCGCAGAGAGTGATGTCTTTCGGCTGCGGAAGTTCAGCCTCGCCGTCGGCGAGACCTTGTTGCTCGACGCCGGTGCTCCGCGCATCGCGAGCGTGGTCTCGGGCGAATTGCGCGAAGCCGACGGCTCGCTCCTGCCGGCGAGCGGCAACGCGCTCCTGCCGGCGAACGCAGCCTTCGCCTTCACCGCCACCAAGCCGAGTGTGGTCTTGGTGACGGATCGTTTCGCCTGAGCGAACGGGCGCGGCGGGTTACGCCTTGGCGGCGACCGACTGCTTCGAGATGGCGGCCTCGAGCTCGAGCTCCATCTTGCGGTCAATCTTGTAGAAGCAGGTCATGATCGCCGTCAGCACGGCGAAGACCGCCGGGATGAGGCTCATCTCGAGGCGCAGGATATTCAGCGTCGCGGGGTTCTGCTCCGCGTTCGCGACATAGCCCGCGCCGCCGAGGAACATCAGGGCCACCGCGGGGCCGACCGTCCAACCGATCTTCTGCGAAGCCGTGCCGGCGGAGAAGATGATGCCCGTGGAGCGATGCCCGAACTTCACGGCGCCGTAGTCGGCCGTGTCCGCGATCATCGACCAGAAGATCGGCATCATCGGAGCCGCCACGAGGGCAATCATGATCTGGTTGGCGAGCATGAGCGGGAAGGACGTGACCGGGATGAAGTAGAACCACACGAGCAGCGCCGCGAAGAGGAGGTTCAGGATCACGTAGGCGCGGCGCTTGCAGCCGATCAGCGAGCAGAGCTGCTTGCTGAGCAGCACGGCGATCACGGCCACGACCGAATTGTAGAGGAGGAGCGTCGTGCCCCAGCCTTCGTTGCCGACGTTATACTTGAAGTAGTGGAGCGTGGACGTGGCGCGGATCGCCTGTCCCATCACGGTGAGGATGCTGAGCGCGATCACGACGAGCCAGGGGCCGTTGTGCGCCAGCTGCTTCATCTCCTCGAGGAAGGGCTCGTGCTTTTTCTCCACCTGCGTGATCCGCTCCTTGCAGGTCTTGAAGGTGAAGAAGAACAACGCACCGGCCGCGATAGCGATCACCCCCATCGCGCCCGAGTAACCGAGCTGCACATTGCCCTGCCCGATCGTCTTCACCAAGTAGGGCAAGGCGAGCGTGACGAGGAAGATGCCCGCATTGGCGCCGACGAAGCGATAGGCGGCGAGCACCGTGCGCTCCTCGGACTTGGCCGTCATGACGCCCATCAGTGCGCCGTAGGGCACGTTGATCGCCGTGTAGATCATCATGAGCGTCGTGTAGGTGAAGTAGGCGTAGACCAGCTTCATCGTCGGGCTCAGGTCGAAGGTCGTGAACGTGAGCACGCCGAAGACCATGTAAGGAACGATCATCCACAGGATCCACGGGCGGAACTTGCCCATCTTGGTCTGCGTGCGGTCCGCGATGGCACCCATGATCGGATCGTTGATCCAATCCCAAGTCCGGATGAAGAGCAGCATCGTGCCGAGGGCCGCCGGGGCGATGCCGAACACATCCGTGTAGAAGATCGCCAGAAAGTTCATGAAGATGCCGAAGTAGAGACACGACGCCATGTCTCCGGCGGCATAACCGAATTTTTCGGACCAGCCGATTTTCGCGGACGGGTCGTTTTGCGGGGCGGGGGTTGGGGTGGTCATGAGGTAGGGGTTCCGAGTCTTGGGGCTAGTTGCCGGAAGTCAGCTGTAGCTTCAGTCGATAAAAAGTCGGGGCGCCGGGTGCGATGGAGCTGCCGGCACCCACTTCAATCCAGCCGTCCGGAGGCAGCGGGGACTGCGTGGCGGAATCGAAGACGGTGAGATTCCAATTCGTGAGCGTGCTGGTCGCCTGCACCTGCCAGCGGAGGCCAGTCTTCTTCGCATCGAACGGAAAGGCGTAGACGAAGGCGCCGTTGCGATAACGCACTTCCGGCATCCGCGACTGCGGCGCATCGAACTTGCCCAGCGAGAGACCGTAGCGGAGCAGGTTGGAGATGCCGCTGCCGTAGGGGTCGGCCGTCGGACCGGAGATCGACGCCGTGGCCGCTTCCGTCGCGTCCATGAAATGCCGGTTCCGCCAGCTGCTGTAGGTCGTGTGTGTGACCGTCGGGTTGTAGCGGGCGAGCGAGAGCGTGCCAAGCACGTGATAGGCTTGATCGGCGTAGGCGCGGCCCGTCGGCGTCGTGCCGGTGCGTGCCACGTAATCGTCCACCCAGCGCCGCATGGCGCGGTAGAAGTTTTCGTGGAAGTGATACATCGGCCGAATCTCGTTCGCCGGTCCGATCTGGCTCATCTCCTTCACGTCGGTGCCCGAGCCGTCGACGTTGTTGAAGAACTGCCACTGGAGGATGAAGCGCAGCGTGCCGCCCTGCCAGCCGAGGAAGGCGCGCGCCGTGTTCAGGTGCTCGCGGGCGAACTCCGTCAGCGAACCGCCATACTTGGTCGCGTTGTAGGTCCAGCCGTATTCACCGATGATGAGGCGGCTGCCGGTGATGGCCGGGTTGGGCTTCGCGGCGAGGAGCGCCTGCACGCGGTTGAGGTCGGAGTAGATGCGGCTCGTCGGGGCGAGATTCGCGCCGTCCTTGTGGATCGTGTAGGACGAGATCGAAATCATATCGAGCTTCGTCATCGCGGGGATGACGCTGTTGGCGACACAGGGGAGGTTGTCGCGCATCCAGTCGGCCTTGTTCATCTCGAGGTAATACCAGACCTGCACCTTGTGGTGCGGCGTGGCCGCCTTCGCATCGTCCACCGCCTTCTGGCGGATGTTGGCCCAGTCGATCATGGCCTGGATGCGGTTCTGCGGAATCTGCGTCGGATCGGAATAACCCGTGGCGAGCATCCAGTCGCCCTCCCAGTTGCCGAGGTAGAACTTCTTGCCCGTGCCGCTGTAGGCCGTGAGGAGATAGACCACGAGGTCGTAGAACTCCTGATAAATCGCCTGCTGCACGGCGGGCTTGAGGCCGACGGCATCGATGTTGCCGGCATTCTGCCACGTGGGGTTGGCAAAGGTCGTCGCCCAAAACAGGTAGTCCGAGATCGGCAGGTCGAGCACGGCCTTAACCTCCGGGTGATCGCGCACGAGCTTCGTCAACGTGTCGATGCCCGCAATCGCCGTGAATCCATCCTCGGTCGCGTAACGGTTCGAGAGCCGGAATTTCGCGACGCGGTTACCCTGGCGCAACGTCGCCCGGGCATAATCCAAGACGCGGATGCCGGACTGACCGAAGGAGTATTGGTTGCCGAACTGCTGCGAACCGAGCGGATGCACCCACGCCTCCACCGCGTCCGTGAGCGGCCGCCAGACGAGCTCGATGTCATACTTGCGGCCGAGATAACGCTGCACCGCATTGCGCTCCTCGTCGCTCAGGGCGCGATTGTAGACGAGAATTTCGCGGATGTCGTTCTTGCCGGCGTCACTCCCACTCGCATCGCTGCTTCCGATGAAGAGTGAACTGGCCGCCGGGAGATTCTGATAGGTTGCGGACCCGACGTAGAAGCGACCGTTGAAAATGTCTCCTGTGACCGAGGCCGTGTCGCGGCCGTCCACCCAAGTCTGGACCGTGACACCCTCCGTTTGTTTTGCGTTGAAAGAGGGGTAATGCGGGGAGTGGGGAAAGTTGGTATTCGCCGGGTTGGGCGTGTAAGGTTGCCGGGACGCGAGGGACAGCGCTGGGTTGGTCCCGGAAGAGGAGAGAAGAATCTCGCGGTAGGGAAAGTTGTCCCAGCCTTTAGCGTCCAGGCCGACAGGAGCCTCACGACGGTAGGAAAAAACGACGAAGACCGTCGCCTCGCCGCCCGTGGGCACGTTCGCCTGGAGGAATTGTCCCGTGCCCTCGAACCGCACCGAGGGATAACCGCCGCCCGCGTCCGTGATGAACTGCGGCGGCGTCGACCCGGTGGCGACGACCCCGCTGCCGGATTGGTCCGCCCAGCCCGAGGTGAGAAAAGCGTTGTTGGCGAGACCAGTGAGCGAGCCTGCATCCAGATGCAGCACGAGCCCGGTCCGCGTGAAATCCGAGCCCAGCGCCACCACGGGCAGGAGCGAGCACAGGAATATCTTCAGCCAGCGCGCCATGGTCGGGGGGAAATTTTCAACGCCGCGTCAACCCGCCGTCAGGGCGTGCGGATATCGTAGGTCGCGAACTCCTCGATCCACGAAGCCGCCGCCTGGTTGTAGGTTTGCTGACTCGGCGGCCGGCCGTGCTTGGCCTGGTAATCGGCGACGAATTTCCGTGCCCGCGCCAGAAATTCCTGATGGAGGAACCACACCGGTTGCTTCACGCCCTGGTGGTCGATCAACCAGTAGCCGCGGCTCTGGCCCGTCGCCGGCTCGACCTCGTTGCAGTAGAGTTCCCAGTAGAGCACGAACGGACAGCCCCACTCGAGCGCCCACTTCATGATCGCGGCCGTGTATTTGCGCTGCACATCGGCGTCCTTGAAGGCCACCAGCTCGAAACCGTATTCGCCGATGAAGACGCGCTTCCCGGGGATGTCGCTCTTCGGCAGGTGCGACTCGATGTAATCGAGCGCCTTGTGAACGAGTGCCCTGCCTTCCGCGCCGCCGAGTATCGCCGCCGGCTTCGTCACATCGTAGCTCGACCAAGAGACGAAATCGGTGCGGATGTGCGGCAGCACGCGGTTCACAATCGTCGGGCGATCGGCCTCCATCGCTTTGCGGACATGGTTGATCTCGATGTAGAAATACACCTTCACGTCCGCGTGGGGCGTGTCGCGCCGCGCATCCGCAATCGCCTTCTCGCGCAGGTTGAACCACGCGATCGCGCCTTGGATCGCCTCGGGCGTGGGATCGAGGTTGTAGTCGTATTTCTCCTGCTGCATGTGCCAGTCGCCTTCCCAGTTGCCGAGGTAGAAGGTCTTGCCGCTCCCGGAATAGCGCCGCAGCAGGTGCGCCGTGAGGTCGTAGATTTCGCGGTAAACTTTTTCCGCCTCCGCCTCGCCGATCTTCCCCGTCGCGAAGGCCGACTTAGTGTCGCTGAACGGATACACCCACAGCATGATGTTCGGAAAGGGCATGTCCATGACCCGCTCGAAGTCAGGCTGCGCTCGGATCAGGTCCATCAACGAGCGGATCTTCGGGTCGCGCTTGATCAGGTAGTCCTTCGGGTAATGCGGCGTCAGCGCGATCTTGAGCGTGTCCGAACCGAGGGCGGCGATCTCCTTGGCCGACTCGACCAAGGCGCTGTCCGCCGTGAACTGGTAGCGCACTCCGATGCTTTGCGTGCCGACCGAGAGACTCATGAGGGGAAGCTCGCCTTCCGTTGGCACCGCCCCGCAGCCCGTCGTCGCCAACCATGAAAGCCCGGCAACGAGCACTGCCTTCGCTGAGGGGTGGAAACCGGAACGCAGAAGCATAGGCCGCAATGTGCCGGGGTGCGGGTCCACTTCAAGTGGAAATGGCAATTTCTTAGACTTTCTATCCTCATTTTAACCGGCTGGACTTGAGTTTTCCCTTGTCGCCCACTCTTCCGCTGGGCATTTCGGTGCTGCGCATGCCGAGCGAAAAACGCCTAAGTCCCAGAAGCCGAAAGGCGAACCGAGTGAAGCGAGTGGCCTTGCTGCTGGAAACCGACATGGCGTTCGACCGCGCAATCGCCCGCGGCGTTGGTGAATACATCCACAGCCACACCGGCTGGATCATCCTCATGGACCCGATGACCGAGGCCTCGCTCGCCAACCTCCGGCATTGGTCGCCCGACGGGATCATCACGAGCGTTCGCCTCCCCGCCATCCGCGACATCGCGACCATCACCGACATCCCGCTCGTCGGTTTCGGCAGTTATTCCGCCCAACAAAGTGGCGACCTGAACTTCCCCATCGTCAGCTCCAACCAGACCGAGATCGGGCGCATGGCGGCGCGCTACTTCATGAACAAAGGTCTGCGCCACTTCGCCTTCTGCGGCGGAGCCGAGCGCGCCCAGTGGTGCCAGGAGCGCCAAAACGGCTTCACGAGCGAACTCGCTGCGCACGGCTACGGTTGCGAACTCTATCAGGCCGACCCCGCCTCGATCGCGAGCATGCCGAGCGCCATCACCTCCCTCGGCAACTGGCTGGCGACCCTGCCCAAGCCGACGGGCGTTTTCGTGTTCTTCGACGGTTGGGCCCGTTGGGTCCTCGATGCGTGCGTCGTCCAGAACCTGCACGTCCCGCAGGAAATCTCCGTCCTCGGCGTGGACAACGACCGGTGGCTCTGCGACCTCTCGCAACCGAGCCTGAGCAGCATCGACGCGAACGTCGAGACGGCCGGCTACACGGCCGCCGATATCCTGCACAAGCTGATGTCCGGCGAACCCGCTCCTGCGGGTGTGACCTACATCGACCCGGCCAAGGTGGAAGAGCGCGACTCGAGCAGTTACCTCGCCTTCGAGGATCCGCAGGTCGCCTTCGGCATCCGCTATATCAAGGAGCACGCCTGCGATCCTATCTCGCCCTCCGACGTCCTCAAGGTGACCGGCATGTCGAACTCCACCGCCTACCGGAAATTCATGAAGGCGCTCGGCCGCTCGATCCACGACGAGATCCAGCGCATCCAGATGGAGCGCGTGCAGCACTTGCTGACCGCCACGAATCTCAACGTCACCGAGGCGGCGCGGCAGGCGGGCTTCCAGAACATGCGCTACCTCACCAAGGTCTTCCGCGACGTCACCGGCATGACCCCGACGGAATACAGACGCAGCAAGAGCACGCCGTCGCTATCGAGCGGCCAGTGAGTCAAGGACCGCGTTCGAGCGGAGGAACAATGCCCGCGCCGGATGCGCCAAGGTGCGGGTGTCCTCTGGCGGCCGTGCAAATCCTTCGGCGAAGCTGGGCCACCAGCACCCCGCTCCCTCGAGCGAGGCCGTCACGGCGCAATCTCGAGCAGACTCGGGTAACTCCACTCCGTGAAGTCGTCGTTCACGTGCCAGTTGGAAACGAGGCCGAAACTGACGGTGTGCGCCTCCGACGGGGCGCGCATCACGACTTGGAGTCGGGTCCCTTCACTCCAATCGCCTACGGGAAGGCGCTGGGTTGCCATGCTTTTCAGGGCTCGGCCCTCGCGGTCGCTGAAATACAGGATGAGGTGCGTCACGTTCCCCGGACTCACCTTGCCCTTGAGCTTCACCTGCGCGAGGTAGAGGGCACCGGGCTTGGCCCAGTTGGCTTGATAGAGGGACTCCTGATTCGCGCCGGCTACGCGCAGGGCCCGCGCCCCGTCAGCCAAGGGCACGAGGGTGCGGGACAGAGTCTCGTAAGGCTCGCTGCGTCCCAGCCACGCCCCGCCCTCCACCGTCCAATCGACCAGCGTGAACGGATGGCCCACGTGCGAGCGCAACTCCGTGAAGCGTGCATCGCGCAACACCTCGCGTCCCGGACGCACGAGTTCGCTGGGCGTCGGCTGCCGGCCCGCGAACACGGTGTCGAGGGCATCGCGGCCGAGCGGGGCGCTTTCTCCCCGCCGGGCCAATTCAAGGAGCGCTTCGGCCCGCGGGTCCTCGATCGCGTATTGGGTGATGAAGTCCACCCGGAGGGCGAGCGGGAGATCGCGCTTCACTTGGGCCAGGTCCCGCCGGAGCGTGGCGCGCCTGACTTCGTAGTCGGCCAAGGCCTCGCGAATCTCACCTGTCCTGGCGGCAGGGCCGGACATCAAGAGACGACTCAGTCTCTCGCGGGATTCGTCGTGGGCGCAGAAGAGCTCCGTGACGGCAAAGGAGCGCCGGACGAATTCCACGCGCTCGCGCACCCGCGGGGTGCGGGCCTCGCGGGCTGCCTCCGCCAAGAGGTCTCGCAATTCGGCCCGCACGGACGGCGGAAAGAGGAGCCGCTGGTGGTCCTCCCGGAAATACCGTAGCCAGTAGGCCGGCTTCGGCTGCTCGAGGTATTGCCGGTCGCAGCGCTCGAAAAAGGCCCGCATCGGTGCGGCCACCTCGCGCCAAAAGTTCGCGTAGTAATCGTCGAGGAGCGCCGCCGGGTCGCGCTTGGGGTCCCACAAGAGCTGAGCCGCAAGCCAAAGCTTCGGGCCGTCGAGCCCCCAGTTGGGGTAGCACTCCGCGTAGAATGCCCGCGCTCCGACAGAGTGCGCGTAGGGGATAGGACGCGTCACGGCGTAGAGCGTTGGACGCGGGACGTAGAACGGCTCGCCATAGTAGTAATCGTAGAGACCAAAGAAGCGCGGTCCCGCCTGTCCCCAGCGCCGCATGAGATCCATGTCCTCAGCAGCGTAATCCGGATCAAACCACTGGCTGCGGTCGGCCGTCAGATAAGGCAGCACCATCGGGTGAACGGGAAAACGCGGCACATTTTCCGTCCACTGGTAGGAATAAGTGCTAATGAAGCGGGCGGGGAACTCCGGAGCGAGCCGCTCCGCCACTTGATTGAGGAACGCAAAGAGCGTGTTGCTGTAATCGGGGTAGCGGCGGAAGTGCTGATGCGGTGCAATCACGGCGAGGGTCGCCTCGCTCTGGTCCCAGCGCCACGAATCGTTTTGCCCGAAAACGGCCGTGAGCTGGCGCGGATTTTTCCGCAGCTCCTGGGCGAGCTTCTCCACCGCGAGATTGACCGTTGCGGGGCTCGTGAGATCGGGCTGCCAGTTCTGCCTCTTGGGTTGTGGGACAAAACGCCGCCCATTGATCAAGGGCGCCATCCGCGGATCAGAGGTAGCTGCTTCGGGCGTGATGATTCGGTAGAACGTGTGACCGTGATCAAACAACGACCGCAGGCGGTTGCGCCCGTGCCAGGCCTTCTCCTCGGGCGAATCCAAGGCGCCGAGGTGGCGCGAGAAATACGCCGGCTCGTGATGGTGCTCGCCGGGCGGCAGCGCAAGCTCAGCGTATCGCGGCACCTCGCGGCCGATTTCGCCGGGCATAAACCACCTCTCGCCGACTTCCCGCTCTAAAAACCAACCGGCAGCAAATGCGATGTCCTCCGGGTAATCCGCGAAGAATTCGATCTGCCTTGGTGTAACACGGTAACCGACACTGCGCTTCAGGGGGGCCTCCTTCGCGGCGCCGCTGAAACTGGCTGCGTTAGTGATCAGAATTTGGCGCGGGCCATAATGATTTCCCAGCCAGGATTCTGAAATGATGCGAAATTGGCCGACGGGCACTCCCGCCGCTTCGGCGAACGTTGTCTGCAAAAATTGAGCGACCTCGTGCTGCTGCGCTGTAGCGTCGTTGGGCAATACGATGACACAGGTTGCTTGCTGGTCCTTAAAGAGGAGGAAACCCTTGGTCGGCGCTGGCGTCGCCTGCGTCCAACTCCACAGCGCCAAGCTAAGGGCGACTACAAATATGAAAAATGCAACAAGCGTCGAAGGAGCGAAACGAGGCGACGAAGTCATCTCAGCGAGCAGGATACCGTGAGCTGATCACCAA
>CAYYVB010000016.1:16284-18474 GCA_964475035.1 uncultured Opitutaceae bacterium
CATTGGAGCCGGAAAGCCAGAAGAGCGGCTGGCTGTGCTGCCGGTCAGGCCCGCCGGAAGCGAGCAAGTAGCCTGTCGGCTCCACGCCGGTAGAGTAGAGATAAAGATAGATGTAGGGCCGCCCCCATGGGTCGACGATTTCGTTGCCCGGGGCGGTCGGGTCGGGAAGACGGAAGTATAGTTTCACCCCCATCATGAACCACGGCTGAGGTTTCTCCAGCTGCTGACCACGGATATCTGCTTGCCCAAGGAGACAGCGGAGCAAGGGCACACCGCCCATCACGGCCGGGTAGTCTCCGTGCCTCGCCTTGAATTGTTCAAGCATGCGCTCCAGCTGGGCAAACTCCCGGCGCGTCTGCTCGATTCGCATATCGCGACTAAGGTGAGAAACACCCCAAGTGAGCGCGCCCAAAAAGAGCACCAGCCCCGAAAACCAGCCAAGGGCTCGCAGAAAAAAGGCGCGGGGTTCAGTCGCGAGAGACACGGTTTGAGCAAAACGACCGACGCTAACCAAGCAAACAGATGTTTGCTAAAACCGCACGTGACGAGAAGAAAGGAATCGCCACCGCATGAGTCTCACGCCCCGCGCTTTTCGCTCCCCGAACTCTCAATCACTCCAATCCGTGCCCCTGCATCCCGCGGAGAGGGCTCTCTCAGGCGTCCTTGCCCTTTGGCTCCTCTTCCTACCTTGGTCCCTTGGCACAAGGGAAATCTGGGCCCAATGGACATCTCTGGGGCTTGCCGCACTTGCCTTTGTTTTAGCCCTGCTTCCCCGACGACTTGCTGGCTACCTGCACATCGCTCAACCCGCGCGCGTCCTTGCTCGCCTGCCACTTTTCTGGATGAGCATCATGTTGGTGGCCTATGTTACGATACAAGCGCTCAATCCTGCCTGGGAGTGGAAGAGCAACGATACCTACTGGTGGCTCGAGAAACGCGACTATGTTAAGTGGCTTCCCCATAGCGTCGATGCACCGATGGAACGGATGAATCCGTGGCGAATGCTGCTTATCTGGAGCGCACCCTTGCTGACAGTTACCGCAGCATGGCTGGGACTTACACGCCGGCGCAGTGTGCAGTGGCTCTCGGTGCTGGTGGTGTTAAATGCCGTGGCAATCGCTGTGCTCGGTATGACGCAACGTCTATCGGGCACGGAGAAAATTTTCTGGCACTACGACTTCAAGCACGAGGTGTTTGGCAGCTTTGTGTATCGCAACCACGGAGCGCAGTTCCTTCTGCTCGGGCTTGGCTTGGCGTTGGGTCTTGGGATTCGGCACTACCTGCACGGTCTGGCCCGTGGAGCACGCTCCACGCCGGCATCGATCTTCGCTTTTTTCGCAATCGCCATCGCCGCCGGAATCGTCGTCAGCACGTCACGGCTTGGTGTCGTTTTCGGCGCAGGCTTAGTCGTGCTAGTCTTGGGAATCTTCGCCGTTAATCTCTGCCGTGCGGGGCTCACACAGAGTGTGCTACCTCTTGTATCAGCAATCGTGCTAGTCGGCTTCGGCATCTGGTTTTTGTCACAAGTTGGAATGGGGCGTTTTTTTGATCGCTTCCAAAGCCTCACGAAGTCCGAGGGCGAGGCGTCGTTGCATATCCGGATTTCCGGAGCCGAACTCGGTCGGGAAATGTTCTGGACGCAACCTTTGTTCGGCCACGGCGCCGGCACTTATCGGCACATGGAGCCTAGTTTTACACCGAACATTCCGATACTGCCCCGATTGACACGCTTTTATAAAGGACACCACACCGTGCAGCATTTTCGAATGCGCGACGCCCACAACGATCACTTGCAGTTGCTCGCAGAGATGGGGCTGATAGGCTGCGCACTAATCTATGGTCTTCTAGCCGGTGGGCTCGCCGCCTTAACTTCACCCCTGCGTCGCACTCACCCAGTCGTCTACGCAACCTTGGCCACCGCATTAACGATCTTGGCACTGGCCGCTCTCGACTTTCCTTTCGTGAATGCAGCCATTCTAGGCACCTTCGCCCTGCTTTTCCCTCTAGCTTGTCGCTGGGCCGATTTGGAGCGAGCAAGCAAGCCGGTTACCGATACTCCTACATCTAACCCAGAGTGAATTCATTGCCCCATAAATGGCAGGGCGCATTTATCTTGATGACCCTACAATCAATTGTGCGCAGTCTCCGTCTAGCAATTGGAGGCCGACCTCATCTGTTCTGCTTGGCTAG
>CAYYVB010000016.1:18484-19952 GCA_964475035.1 uncultured Opitutaceae bacterium
CTTGGCTAGTGTGTTCAGCGACCGGCGTGTCAGATCTTTCTAAATGTGCCCACTGTCGTGGGTGAGAAAGCGTTCATACTTGCACCAGACAAATGCTAGTCACTTAGTGTGACTCGTAATGGCTAAAATTGTCGTAACCGGTGCCGCAGGCTTTATCGGCAGCCATACAGTTGATCGATTGCTAGCTGACGGCCATGTGGTAGCTGGGATTGACAATTTGCGAACTGGACGACGGGAAAATCTTGTTCAAGCGCTCGGCCATCGAAGGTTTCGCTTTGTTGAAGGCGATATCCTTGCCCCAGGCCGGCTCTTAGGACTGGCAAACGACTGTGGTGCGGATGCGATCATCCACCTCGCCGCCTTGGTCAGCGTCCCTGAGAGCATGGAGCAGCCCGAATTGAATCACCGATTGAACTACGAGGCCACCAAACTTGTCGTCGATGTCGCCTCACGGGTGAACTCAGTCCGACGCATTGTCTTTGCCTCCACCGCGGCAGTCTATGGGAACAACAACGAGACGCCCTTGGTCGAAGACGCCATCTGTCGCCCACTTAGTCCATACGGCTTGGCTAAGCTCAGGTCCGAGGCTCTCTTAGATGCCTTCAGCCAATGCCGTGCGGGGGCGACAGCAGTCGCGTTCCGCTATTTCAACGTTTACGGCCCTCGACAGGATCCGTCGTCACATTACTCGGGTGTTATCTCCCGATTTGCGGATGCGCTTATCCGCGGGCAGTCTCCGACTATTCACGGCGACGGCGAGCAGACTCGAGATTTTATTTCTGTTGCCGATGTTGCCTACGCTAACGCCCTAGCCGCAACGGCACCCGAAGTATCAAGTTCGGTTTTCAACCTCTGCACGGGAAAACCCACATCCCTCAACGTGTTGGTGCGCACGATGGCCCAAGAACTTCGCCGGGAAGTCTACCCAAATTATGGACCGGCGCGCGAAGGCGATATTCGCCACTCGGTTGGCAACCCGTCGCGCCTCCAGCGTGAATTTGGATTTATCGCAAATCACGATTTGGCGAGTGGGCTGCGCGCCTTGCTCAGTTCTCGCTGATTTGCCAGCTGCCAAAAGGCGCCCCACCAACCGTCCGCACCTCCAATTGACGACTAATCCAGTCGCCGGATTCCAAGTGCCGCCAGACTGTTCATGACATGCTCGAATCCAGGGTCGCCTACAAAAGATTCTATAGGTGTGGTTGAGTTCAACCGAACAAAATATTGTTCCTCCCGCCAAAAAAACAAATCCCGCACCACCAAGAACGCCCGTTCCACCAGCGGACGCTCGCGATTAAGAACGCTGCCATAGTCAATGAGTCGCGCCCCGGCGACGTGCCAAAATACCGTTTCAATGGTCGCTCCGCCCGGACTAGCAAAGCGACGCCAGTTACCGGCCTGAATACTAGAATGCGCCTGCCAGTCAGCCTTTAGTGCCGTGCATGACATGCCGGCCAGCGTCCAGCAG
>CAYYVB010000017.1:0-19637 GCA_964475035.1 uncultured Opitutaceae bacterium
TCGCCGGCAGTTTCACGTCCGTCAACGGCACGGCCCGCCGCACGCCGACGGTGCGACGCTGGCCATCACCGCCGCGCAAATCCTGCGCATCAATCCCAGCACCGGCGCCGTCCTCGGCCCCTACCTCGCGACCACGCCGCTCAACGGCAATATCGACCACGTGCTGTTCGACGAACAGGGCCGCGCCTACGTCTCCGGCTCCTTCCGCACGATGAACGGCCTGAACTCGCCCGGCATCGCGCGCTTCCTCGCGAGCGGTGAGATCGACCCGACCTTCCTCTCCGGCCTCACGCCGGGCGACACGGTCTATGCGGTCGCGCCGGTCCCCGGCGGCGGCGTCTATGTCGGCGGCAACTTCACGGAGTTCCTGCTCAACGGCCGGGCGACGCGCCATCTCGCGCGCCTGACCGACACGGGCGCGCTCGACCCGGCCTTCGATCCGCGCGGCGGGGCCAATAATTATGTGGAGCTGCTGCACCGGCTGGCGGACGGCCGTGTGCTCGTGGCGGGCAATTTCACCGCCATCGCCTCGGCCCCGCGCTCGGGCCTCGTCCGTTTCCTCCCCGACGGCTCGCTCGATCCGACCTTCAACAACATCGCGGTCGGCAGTGTCAGCGACCTCGAGGTTCTGCCGGATGGACGTCTGCTCATCGCGCATCAATCATCGTCGGTCGATGGTCTCGCCCGCCCGGGCATGACGCGGCTGAGCGCCGATGGGGTGGTGGATCTCGCCTTCCTCATGGACCGCACGGTCATCGAGCGGCCGTTCGACATCGTGCTGCGGCCCGACGGACGCATCGTGGCAACCGGCCTCCGCTATGTGAACAACGCGAATCGATATTTCCTCGCGCAATTCCTCGCCGACGGTTCGCTCGACCCGTCCTTCGACAGCAGTCGCGAATTCTTCAACGTCGCCTTCAACGGCACGGTGAGCCAAGGTTCGACCACCAGCCTGTTCGCCGACCCGGACGGCGACCTCTTCGTGCTCGGCAACTTCAACCGGATCGACGACGGCATCAGCCGCACCAACACGGTGCGCATCCACGGCTCGCCCGTGCCGCCGGTCGTCTATGTGGCGCCCGCGGCGCGCACGGTGGAGAGCGGCGCGCAAGTCGTCTTCACCGTCGCGCACGGCGGCACGCCGGGCTTCACCTACCAGTGGCGCCGCAACGGCGACCCGATCGACGGCGCGACCTCCGCCACGCTCACGCTCGCAAGTGTCACGCCCGCGGACGAGGGCGCCTACAGCGTCACGATCACGAACGCGGTCGACTCCGTCACCACGACCGCCGCCGCACTCACGGTCGAAGTCACGCAGCAGGCGCAGACGATCACGTTCGATGCGCTGCCCGACGTGCTCTTCAGCGCCAACCCGATCACGCTCACCGCGACGAGCACCTCCGGACTCACGGTCGGGTTCGAGGTCGTCTCCGGCGAAGCGGAAGTGAGCGGCAATCAGCTCACGCTGCTCGGCACCGGCAGCGTCACCGTTCGCGCGTCGCAAGCCGGCAACGCCTCGTGGCTCGCCGCGACGCCGGTCGATCGCACCTTCACCGTCGGCGCGAGCTTCAGCTCGTGGCTGGTCGACAACTTCACGCCCGAGCAAATCGCCAACTCCACGCTCACGGGCCCGAACGCGGACTTCGATCGCGACGGTTATCGCAACCTTGTCGAATACGCCCTCGGCCTCGATCCGAAGGTCGCGAGCCGCACCGGCCTGCCGGAGGTGACGCGCACGACGACGGACTGGACCTTCACCTACACGCGCCCCGCGGCGCGGACGGACGTGACTTACATCGTGCAGTCGTCGACCAACCTCACGACGTGGACCGACCGCACTGCGACGCGCATCGTCGAAGGTGCGACGGAAACCTGGCGCGTCACCGTCCCCGTCAGCGGCAACCCAAACCTCTTCTTCCGCCTGAAGGTTACGCGGTGAACGTGATTAGGGAGGCGTCGGTTGCGCTGGAGTGCGCAACCGAAAGGGGAAAGCCATGTGCGCGGCGGGCCACGTCCGGTTCTGGGCCCTTTCGGGTGGCACTTGCTTAATCGGCTGCGCGGCGTGTCCTTCGCTTGGCAGCGATCGCCGCACCCAGTGCCAGGACGCCGGCCAACGCGGCATAAGCGCCGGGTTCCGGAATGGCGGCAGCTTCCACAGCGCCAAGCATCAACATGCCAGCCGATCCCCCGTAGCTGTCCCACCCCGAGCCGGAGTTGCGCCAGAGATACTGGCTCATTTCCCAGTTGTTGCCGGAAGCGGTGGTGTAGCCGTTCGCCGGGTTGCTCAGGGGTATCGTATAAGTGCCGCTCGAAAAGTTGAAGGCGATGGCATAACTTTGATTGGCGGTCAGGACGATGTCTTCGGGGGCGGTGAAGAGGTAAGTGTTGTAGGTGCTGTCTGTCGCCAATGCGCGGGTTTCAATGCCGGTCAGGGCACTCCCGGTCGGCAGACCAATTTCGGTCGCGAGGTAGAGCTGGGCCGCCACCGAACCGGCCGAGTCGACGCGGAGACGCACCGTCACGCCGAGCAGCTCGTAGGACTCGTCACCCGTCGTGAAGGCGAAGCCCCAAAAGCCGGACGACGACGTGACGGCGCCGTAGTCGTGTGGATTCGCGAGAGTGGAGAGTTGGGTCTGGGCGACCGAGGTCGAACACAGCAGGGCAGCGATGGCTCCTGCGAGAATCCAAGACCCACGTCGAGCTGGGGCCGGATGAAGGGACGGAGTGCTCATGCCTAGATTGCGTTCCAGCCGTGAATCGGTCGGTGCGCTGGCTGCACAGTATCCCTTTTCCTCTGGCCCTCACTTCGCAGGACTTGGTCAAAACGACGCGTGGATTGGCGATGACGCATGGCGGCGAAGATGGGTAAACAAAAGCGCCGGCTCCTGAAGGGGCCGGCGCGGGGAGGGGAGAAAGAGGATAGAGAAAGACGATCTTTCTGTGAGCTGACAGTAATTTAGTTCCTCGTCTCCCCTGTGACGCTCACAAGAAAGTGATACCAAGCGCTCACAATAATTGAATTCGTTGCATCCAGGAATTCAGTTACGGTAGAGGTAGGGGTCGAACTGGAGACTGGTGATGCGTCGAATCGAATTCGATCGATGCGGATACGCTCTTAGGGATGAATCCTGCCGCCTCTGGGTGGTCACCGCGAAGAAGTTTCCATTTCCCGCGTTCGACCTCGAGTAGGGCCACCTCTTCACCTGCCTTTACCTTCTCGGTCTCGTAAAACCAGCGGATGATGCTGCGCTCACGTAGGCGATTGCCAGGATTGCAGAGGTCGGTCTCGAACGATTTCCCGTCCGAAAGGGTGATCGAAAACTTCTCACCCAACCTGACCTGGCCTTTCTTCCGCGCTGGAGTCAGGGTGAGCAAGTTTTGGCGAATCATGCCTTCCGTAACCTCGACCACGATGGTTCGGAGTCCTTTGGTTGAGACATAAGCCACGTCGTCCTTAGCGCCGACTGTCACTAGAGCTGCGATTGCGTCCTCAACATTGTCTTCGATCGCAGCCCGTGCCGCTTTTAGCTGCTCGATAGCATCGGCGATCGCATGAATTTGCGCCATGTCGCCCTCGGCGTGCGTTTCGTGCCGCAATTTAGACAGCAAAACCTGAATCGCGGCTTCGATTTTCTCCAGTAGCGGTGCCGCGGTGCGGCGAAGCGAGCTTGGAGTGGGGGAGTGTTCTTCGTTGAGCGTGAGGGTTACTTCCATGTCTTGATGTAATTAAGTAATACGGTAATACGTCAATACTGAAGAGGAACAAAAGGAAAAAGCGAAAATAGGTATTGCGTTAGTAACATTAACACTAACACTAACACGCATGGAACTTACCACCCCCCAAAGTGTGAGAGCAAGCGCCACCCAGCTATTGGAGCATATCGATTGGATCATTGATGAGCTCACACGCGTTGCACAGGAGCAGATGTCCCCGGATGCCGACCTGGATTACGTTCGCTCCCTTCTCACCGAACTTGAAAAGATGAAAACAGTGCGGGGAGCGATTGCGGCCGGCGTGGAAAAAGCAGCGAACGTCTTGTCTAACAGCCTGAGCTACGATGACGACAGCGCGGAAGTTGACGGCAAGGGCCTCCGGAGGATTCGGGTGCAAGTCACCGAAGGGATGATCAAGCAGAGCCTGCTTACACTCACTGTCGCTCGCAAGTCGGGACGAGTGAAGATTGGAGAGTCATTCCATCTCACTTTACCCGATGGATCTTCCTTCACGACTGAACTCTGCAACCCCGGGAATAAGCTCCGTGAGCGCTCTGGGATCAGAAGATTCTATCAAGTGTGCGAAGTTCGCGAAGGTCACTACGTGCTCCTGACCGAAACCACTCCTGGTCGATGGACACTTGAGAAGGAAACTCATGCACCAGTGACTCCCCTATGAATGCGGCGATACAGAAAGTCGAATATCCAGGCTGTTCAGTGCTATTGACGGCGCACGCGCGTTTACGCGCGAGGGAGCGATTTAGATGGACTGAAGCAGCAACCGCTCGGATGGCTGCGCGCGCACTGCACCACGGTATGTCCGCCAGAGACATAAAACCGGCGTTCCGGGTCCTACTCGAATGCAAAGCATCGGATTGTGTGCCAATGCTCTACGGCCAAGTGGTCTATCTGTTTAGCCGGGCGTCAACCACGGGGGATGTGTTTCTAATCACAGTCTACCGAGCAGAGACACAGCAACTTCGTGCGATATCTCTGCAGGGAGGCCGCATCAACGGCCACTGGCTCAACTAATTTTAACTCCAATGGGCAAAGTCTATGAGGCAAAGTGCATGTGCGGCTACCTATCCGGGGCACGCAGAGGCTGTGGGATGGCGACGATGGCAACTGAGGACTACGTTCCGTGCTTCTGTAGGGCGTGCAACGAAATCAGCGATACGAACACGATCACTACTCCATTCCGCTGCACGCAGTGTGGCTCGGAGCGCATCGAGCTCTATTCTGATAAACTGGATGCAGACGGCAGAACTGAGAGAAGGCTCGAGGATATTTTCTTCCCTTGCCCTCGCTGCAACCAGCGATCGCTAAAGTTCGTGATACAGATGTTCTGGGACTAGCGCGAATCTCTTGCTCTACCAGCTTTTGAGAAAATTTATTATACTTTGGTGAGCGCAGGAGAAAAGACTTCGAGGTAATGTTTCGCAATAGATAAGAAACATAATTTATTTGAGTATTTGCTAAAAGACGAATCAAGTAGGAGCAAAAACATCGTTAAATATAGCAAAATAACTATAAAATAAATAGCATAACAAATAGCACTGCTACAATAACAGTTGCTAATGCAACTAAAATAACGGTCTTTTGCGCACGCTCGGCAGTAGCTATCTCTCGACGATCACTTTCGGTAAAAACTTTATTCCCGCAAATTCTGCAGACTGATACTCGCTTGTTAGAGGTTAAAGGAACTAAAAGGTCAAAATTACCGGGTGAATCTAAAATAGCGCCGCCGCGACTACTTTGCTCATAAAAATAAGAAATAGGCTGTCGCTTGAAGCAAGATGTGCAAAATGCATCCTCAACCATAAGTCTTGAATCAGAGCCAAGATGATTACTAGGAACGCATTTTACCCTATCCAGATAGGCTTCATACTCGCGGTATTGTCTCTCCAATACGGAATCCCGTTCTTGATGTAATTTATTCAAATACTCTTGCGGCTTCAGCTGGGGCTCCTTCCGCACTTTTTCTTCGTGTTCAGCACTCATCATTTGCGCCCTTATTCCACCCAAATAGGCGACCCTTCGACGAAGAATCTCAACAATGCTAAGCCCTTCTAAAAATAAAGATATCTCGTATTCAGAAAAAGTAGCACCTCTCGTCAGATTTCTAATTTTGGAACGAGTGATACCGCTTCTTTTGGCAGAGTTAAGATTAATTGACTCCGACCGCACTTGATCCGATTGGGTATTGGAAGGTAGTCGAAACCCAGATGCTCTAGCTGCAGAAGACAGTTCCTGATCTGCTCCATTTGTTTCCATGCTAAATTGGATTCGCTAAGTTCGGTATTAACAGCTTTTGCGGTATGCCTGATAGAATCGCACCAAGCCTTCGCTGGCTCAAGCTAAAGTCCAATGTGCAGCACGGTGCAGTGCTAGTGACCTGCTCCCATTGAATTGGAAAGGTTTGGGTTTGAGAGCCGAGCGAAGCCCTATAACTTATTCGCGCCGCGGCATCTTTGGACGCCACGTGTTGCACAGGGATCTATCCGGAACCTCGGATTGGTCTTCCAGATTATTTCCCAATCGACATAATCATCGTCCTTGGGGTTATTAGCTAAATTAGTGCTTCTCGGCACATCCGGATACTCAATTACAGCATTTATACCGAGCTCAATAACTTCTGAGATTCTGCGCTTTCGGTCCTCTTCCGCACGTTTTAGCTCTTCAAGTGCAGTGAGAAAACGACGCCATAAATGGAAAAGATTATCAGGCAAAGTCCCCAAATAGTCAGGAGGAAGACACGAGCTCGCTGATTTATGGCACTGATAAAAAACCTTCTGTGCCGGACTTGTAAATTGGATTTGTCCTGACTCTATCCGTGCAATCCATTTGGCGAGTCGGCGAATCTCAAATTTATCGTTTGGTGTAAATGACACTAAACGAAAAATCCGCGATATTTGCTCTTCGTTCACGATTAGACCTTACGAGATTCTTCGGGTAGGTCAACACTGCCACATTATGCTCCTCGATCTCGTAGTTTCCAGTTTAGCGGAAAGTAACAACTATGGCTGACGAGCCCGAATCATTCTAGCGCAGCGCGTGCGAGCAACTTCGCTCGCGTCCAGTCCGCTCGTTTTCGGCTTAGGGCGAGTTCAATCGGGGAGCGGCCTCGCAGCGAGGCTCTCGGTCCGACGAAGAAACACATGCGAGACTCGATACTGCGCGTGTGCTCAAAAGATTTGAGAATCTCATTGCACGTTGCGACGGTAGGATGTCGAACCGTCCAGTCTATAGTCACGCTCTTGCGGACTTGGGTGACCAACTCGGCAGCGATGACCAGGAGCTCGGCGCTGCCCATGGCCTTCACAGCATACTCGTTCGCGGCGAGGGCGTCGTAGAAGGCCTCTTCATCTTTGAGAGCGAATACGACCTCGCTCTTTGGCTCTTCATACCGGGGCGCGCTTGGAGAGAAAATCCCCATTGACGTAATGCGACTGCACTATGGAAAAAACGAGTGGCCGAGATATTGGGATCACTTGCACACGTGAACTATCCCTAGTCCCTGCGGTTTCTTGTTCCTAACCCTAGCCAGAATACCGGCGCTTAACAAAGCGCTATCTCGGGTTACGTGGAGCGAACTAACGAGATTTGACGTAATCACTGGTGTGGCTTCCACCTCAATCGGCGACTGAACTTCGCATGCGTGGAAGGGGGACTGTGCATAAAGTTCCTTTTGAGTGTCCCGGATAAGATTCGCTTCACGCCGGGGCTTGATGAAAAGAATTTGTGAACGCGCAATTCATTGAGCGCAGGCTTGACGAGTTGATTGGGCGCGCATTTATCCCCCGACGTTTGCAACTGAGTTTAGGCGCAGTGTTCTTTGAGGAAAATCAGACATGACCAATTTTACCGCGGAGTCGGGGCCACGACTCCGCGATTGAACGCAACACACCATGATAACCATTCGTATTCTGTTTGTTTCGGCTTCAATTATCTCGACACCACTGCTGGTGGCCCAATCTACAGCTGGCGGCGCTGCAGGCGCACCTGCCTCTAATCCTGCTCCCGTGCTTTCTGCAGCCGACGCAAAGTGGCGGGAACTACAATCGCTTCTCGCGCCGCCGCAAGGCGGAGAGGCGCGGCCACAAAATCCGGACCAGCAAAACGCGGCTCGACGTGAACTCGCGGCCCGATTCGCCCGGGGGGCCGCTGCGGCACGGCAGTTCGTCGAGTTGTTTCCGGAACATCCTCGCGCACTGGATGCGCGCCGCGCCGAGTTGTCGGGCTTACTGAATGCTGCGATCGCTGGTGACAATTCCCAGGAGGCGCGCGCGCAGAGCCTTCTGGCGGAACTCCGGCGTGACGAACGCGTGGCGGGCCGCGACCGGGTTAAGTTGGTGATGCAATCTAGCGTGCTTCGGTTGCGTCCGCTTGGACGTGATCGGCAGCGCTTTCTCTCGGAATACGAAAAAACTTCCCGCGACATCCTCGCTGAATTCCCTGACGAAGCGGCCGCGTATGAAGGCTTCCTGCGTTTCGCGACACAGCACCCGGACGACTTGCACGGTCGAAAGCTCGCGGCCGAACTCTTAAGCATGCCCGCTCCGGCGAGCGTCAAGGCGGAAGCCTCGCAGTATTTGGCGCGTTTTGATCTACTCGGAAAATCCCTCTCAAAAATCCTTACTGAAGCAGTCGGAGTTGAGACTTCCAAGCTCGATGGAATAACCGTGGTTTATGCTTGGGCGAGTTGGAGTCCTGGCAGTATGGCTTTGGCCAAGGAACTTAGCAGCGCCGCGGGGGGAATTCGGCTGATCGGTGTCAATCTCGACACGGATGTAGCTGCGGCGAAATCAGCCGCATCTGCGGCAGGACTTGCCGGCGAGCAGATTTTTGATGAGCGCGGACGCTTCGCCCCGCTTGCTCAGGCATTGCAGTTCGATTCGGCACCATTGGCTTACATCGCAGATAGAAGCGGTGCGATCAAAGAAGTATCGGCACATCGAGGCGATTTCGCCGCAAAATTGGCCGCACTGCGTTAACGTCCAAAACCTGCCCCCATGAATTTGCGCATCTACGCGCTGGTGGCGGTTGCGTGTATCGCAATCCAGCCGGCATTTGCCGTTAGCGTTTGGTTTAGTGCAGGCCCCTCGTCGGTGGCAAGTGGCCAAAGCTACTACGTCGAGGCGACATGTTCGGCCGGCGGCAGTAACATGGCCGATGTTACCGTCTACAAGAACAGCGGCTACTTTGCTTACAATTGGGGCTACGGATCCGCATCGGCTGGCGGATCCACCACGGATAATGGTGCGCAGACAGTCGAGTATTTTGCAGACGGCTGGGACTGGACTTGGGAACAGTATTCCTTCGCCTACAAATACGTCACGGTCACCGCGACGAACAATCCCCCGACAATCACCTGGACGCAAGCGCCGGCCAACGTTCCTGTTAACGAATGGTTCTATATCGAGGCGCGCGGCAATGACTCGGATGGCAACCTCACAAACGTCTTTGTCTGGCGGGAATGGTCGCCGCACGCATTTACCGATGGAGGGAACGGCTACGAGAAGCACTCAGGTAATGCCAGCTACGGATCGAGTGTCGGAACGGTGACTTTCATGGCTCAATCGAGAGATAGCAATGATGCGTATTCGCCGGTTATTTACCACACGGTCACCGTCTACCAGCCGAACATTGCGCCCACCATTCAATGGGCTGATAGCCCGCCAACCTCCGTATACGTGAATCAATACTTTACGATCCGGGCGCGGGCGAACGACGCGAACGGAAATCTGACGTGGATAAACGTTTGGAAGAATGATGCACCGTTTGCCTTCAACGGCGGTGGTAACGGCTGGGAGGCCTATTCGGACAACAATGGAACCTCGGGATCAGTCCCGGGCACGATCACCTTCAAGGCGAAAGCCGGTGACGGGTCCGGCGCTGAGACAGGTTTCATCTACCATAACGTGAACGTGGTAAACCGGTCGCCCAGCGCAATGTCACTGGATTTAAGCGGCACCACCGTGGAGTGGAGCAGCGCCAACGGACACTACACCGCTTGGACCGACAACGCGATTACCGCGACCGCCACATTGCAGGACCCAGACGGCAACCTAGTGAATCATACGCTGCGCTATCAAAAGGTGACTGGCGCAGGCCCGGTTGAGGGCAGTTGGATTCAGCTCGGCAATTCCACACCCTCCAATGGCGCAAATAGCACAAAGCAGTCTACGCTGCCGACACTCACACCGGGACGATGGGATTTTAATTCCTTCGGTCACGACGGCTACGCATCGCACGGAGGCGTTTCCAAGACGATTTGGGTTTACGGTCCAACCAACGGAGGACAGTTCATCGGCCAATCGGTGAGCACCAGTGCGATGGAGATCGGATCCACCCGCAGCGTTTCTGTTACCTTCAAAAACTCTGGCGACAAACCTTGGTCCATCGACGGCAGTCCTCACCAACTCGGGAACGTCAGCGCAAGTGTGCCGAACAATTGGACGCTGACCAGGATCGGGCTAAATACCGGCGAGGTGATTGTGCCGGGTGGACAGAAGACCTTTACCTTCACCATCACCGCCCCAGCAACGCCGGGTGACTACAACTTCCAATGGCGAATGGTGGAAGACGGGTTGGAGTGGTTTGGGGAAAGCTCGCCCAATGTGGTCATTTCCGTGGTCGACAGCACCGCACCAACCGTCCCGACAAATCTTCAAGTTGTGGCCAAGACTCACAACACCATCTCGTTGTCCTGGTCAGCCTCGACCGACAATTCAGGGCAGGCCCCAAGTTACCAAATATATCGCAATGATGTGCCAGTAGGAACTGCGCCTGGTCCTTCGTTCGTGGACTCGAATCTTACGCACAACACGACCTACAATTACACGGTGCGCGCATACGATGGCGCGAACAATCTTTCGGGGCCAAGTAATACAGTTGAGGCAACGACTGAGGTAGATCCCAACGCCGACGATGATGGCGACGGTGCATCAAACGCAGTCGAGCAACAGCTCGGCACCAATCCCAACGTCTCGAATCAGAGCGACGCGAACAATGCGGCTGCGCTCAAAGTCCACCGCCCCAAGCAATGAAAACGCTCTCCTCCTCTCTCTTTGTGCGGTTCGCCGGCGCGTTTCTCTTCCTGATCTTTGCCGCGCCAGCCTGGTTACGCGCACAGGCGACCCCCAGTCCAACTGGAATCCCTGTCCGCTTTTGGGGTGGCGGCGGTGCGGCTTCAAATTGGGAGAATGCTCCTGGTGGGCTGATGATCCAAGTCGGTGGGCTGGACTCCTCCCCAGGAGCTGCTGATGGAATTAAGACGCTGAATGGCAGCGCCACGGGGCAAGCTGGATTCATTTGCCAAGATGGTAGTGGCGCCACTCACGCGACCGTTTACCTAGAGCCTGGTAAGAGGTATCTCGTAGACATGGTTGGAGGCTGGCTTACTCACGCGAATGTGGGATTTGCTGCGCCGCCAGGGTATCGCGTGGAAATCAATGGTAAGATACGGCAGCGCTTTGAAGAAACGATCCAGACTCCGAGCGAGTTGTATTCTTCGGCGGTTACTTTGCGAATTCTAGGACCCCAAACGGATTTCTCCGGCCCAGCAGGCGCTGCTTCGTCTCTGGCGGATGGCCGCTTGTTTTGGCAAGTGGCGCTGGGTGGATTGCTCAACGGCAGCTCGGCAGGTGCAATCACCCTCGTCGATGCAGGCACTTCCGCTTCGTGGAACAGCATTTTCACGCCCTTCGGACTGCACTACACTGCGCCATCGGACGCAGTGGAAGTCCATTGGGCATCAGATCGGATTCGTCAAATTGTTGCCCCGGCGGCAGTCGTTGACGTGGTAACCTCCGCAGAGGATGCGAGCCTCTCGAGCAACCAGTTTGAGATTCGGTTTTATAGCCCCGCTCACGCCTCGAGCAGTGGATTTCCGCGCACCTTTACGAATCCGGCCTTTGTGACCTACCGCATCGAGCAAGGTGGCACTGCCACTACCTTGAAGATTACCCGCACAGCCCGAGATCTTGACGGGACGGAGCCGGATCGGGTCACGCAGACGAGCATCGCACGGACGGGTAGCTGGCCCAATTATAGCTGGTCGCGCAATGAGTGGAACACCTTGGGCGCCTCGCAGCTACTCGCCTCCAGTTACGTTTCCGGCGGCACGGCCTCTGCGCGCACCACCACCACAACCGCATCTGCGTCGAACGGCTCTACGTCTCTCGAGCAGGCACATACCTATTCCCTAAAGAGCTGGGGTGAGGTAGTCGCATCGGAAACACTTGGCACCACTAATCCGATCACGCGCAGCTTCCAATACTACGATTCGTCGAGCGAAGCAGGGCGCTACGGGTTTGTTAAGCAGGTTGTCGACGCTGGAGGATCGTGGGAGGCTTACGATTACTGGAGCGCGACCAACCCATCCACCGACACCGGCCGGCTGAAGTATCGTTTTCGCCCATTCAATTCCGCGCCGGCGTCAGCTACGTTTGATCCAGAAAATACGGCGGTCGAGGTAACGTATTTTGAATACGCGCTTGACCCTTTTGGGGTAAAGACCCGACCGGCATTGATCGAAACCAAAATCCAGAATAAGATAGTTTCCCGGTCGGCCACCACATATTCAGACCTTTCTGGCACGACCAACGGCATGATCGTCGTGCAGGCAACACGCGAAGACCAAACATCAAACAACACGAGCGACGTGCTCACGACGGTGACGCGCTACTACCGCGAGGATACGGCAGACGCCTTCTTCCGTTCTCAAATCCACTCGGTCACGCGGCCGGATGGCGTGAAGGTAGCTTACGCCTATCAGCGGGGCACTTGGAACGGCAGCTTCACTAAGAGCAACAATAACGGCCTAAATACGGGTGTTGCCAGTCGAGTGGCAGTCATCACCGGCACCACAAATTCCGGAGCCGGCTCCCTCTTCAGCACTTACGATGGCTACGATATCGACGACCTTCATCGCACAGAGACCCACGTCTGGACAGGAACAGGGTGGGCGTTGGTAGGCGCCACCGATTTTACCTATAATCACTTTGGTTTCCTCACATCACGAGTCTCGCTCAATGGGGGAGCCTACTCAGCCAACTACTCTCGAGATCAGATGAGCACCGACACGGACGAGACCGGTGTAACGGTCAGCTACACCTACGATGCCGCAGGTCGATTAGATACCGCGACTAAGGCCTCGGGCGGGCCCATCACCCACCCCGTCAAGACCACCTTCACTTACAACGCCGCGTCACAGGTGCTCAGCGAGACGATTTCATCCACGGGCACATCGGAAGTGATTGTCAATTCGCGCACCTATGACAGCGCCGGTCGACTGCAGTCCGTCACTCCGGCGGGGCTCTCTTCTACACAATTTAGCTACAGCCCCTCAACTCGGACAGAGACCGTGACTGCTCCCAATAATTCCGGCACAAAGACGACCACCCTGCAGCTCGACGGACGTTTGGCATCTGTCACTGGTAGCGCGGTGGTCGCGCAATACTACACCTACAGCGTCGAATCAGACGGCAGGCGTCTCACGCAGGTGACTTTTGGCAGCAGCAATTCCCCACGATGGACCAGGTCATGGAGTGATTGGGTAGGTCGCGCGGTTAAAAGCGAAAAGCCGGGGTTCTCGCCATCGGGGCAGGCAAATTTCATCGAAGAGAATTTCTACGACGACGCCACGATTGGAAAGGGCCGTCTCTTCAAGACCACTCGCACCGGCTTCGCACCCACGCGCTATGAATATGATGCGCTCAGTAATGTTGTGCGCTCCGGTCTTGATCTGGTGGGCAACAACGGACTCAGATCGGATACAAACGATCGCATCAGTGAAAGTGACACTTATTTCGAGGAGCACGACGGAGCGTGGTGGATTCGTTCCGACTCCAAAATTTATCCGACAACTAATTCCGCCGCTGCCGTCGATGCGGGTTTTACCCGCACGCGGTTGACGGGTTTCAGCGGCACCCTCCGCCGTGAAATCCAAGTCACAGATGGCGACGGTAATTTAACGAAGACAACTGTTGCGGTTGAGCGCAGCTTAAAGACCGTCACGACCACGATAATCACCACCGGTATAACCGACCCGAGCGTTACCGTAACGGTCAATGGGGTGACCGACCATGCCACTGGCTTCGACGGACTGACCACTGAGGCTGAATACGATTCACTTGGACGGCCATGGAAGAGCATTGATACCCGAAATAAGCCCACGACCACGAGCTATCTTTCGGGAACTTCTCTTGTCTCCTCAATCCAAGACGCCGCAGGCCATTTCGTTCGGCGCTTTGGCTATGACTCAGTTGGACGAATTGCTTGGACTCAGGATGCATCCGATTACACCACGCGCTACGCTTACAACGAACGGGGACAGCTTCTTCGTCAGTGGGGTGCCGGAGCCTACCCGATCGAATATGGCTACGACCCGACCTACGGGGATCGCACCAGTATGAAAACCTACCGTGGCGGCACAAACTGGGATGCTGCAACTTGGGAGGGTATCACGACCGGTTCCGCTGATACGACCACTTGGGACTTCGATGCTGCTTCTGCTTTGCTTTGGAAAAAAACGCACGCGAGCAGTCCTCCGGTTACCTTCGACTACAACCACAGGGGTCAGGTGAAGTCCCGCACGTGGGCGCGCGGGGTCGTGACCAACTATCGCTACTTTGGCGACGATCCCGGTGACGATCCGACGGGGGAACTCAAGCGCGTGAGCTACACGAATGATCCCAATAGCACGCCTGCCGTGGACTACACTTACACACGTCTCGGCCAAATCGACGGCGTGACGGATCAAGCAGGCACCTGGGATTACGTCTACGACTCCGCCAAGCCTTGGCGGCAAAGCGCGACGGGGCTACCGGCAATCTACGGCAACCGCACGTGGACGCCCCTATATGAGTCCACTGGCATGGTCGGCCGCTTCCGTGGCTTCCAACTTGGAGCCACAGTTGGAGGCAGCGACGATTTGGAGCAGTCCTACACTTTCACCAATTCCGGCCGCTTCGACACGCTGACGACCAAACGGGCAAGTAATGCGATTAGCCGCACTTTCGACTACGACTACGAAACAAATGCTCCCTGGGTGAAATCCCTGGCGATTACCGGAGGCCACGCCTTTTCGGTGACCCGCACCTACGACGGCACGCGCCCGCTGCTGACGGCGATCGAAACGAAGTGGAGCACCACTAGCCAGGTGCGATTCGATTACGGCTACAACGCTCTGCGCCAGCGGTCGCACGCGCAGATGAGCGGTTCAGTCTTTGAGGACTATTATCAGGATTACACAGGCTCGGACAAGGCAGTCACGCGGTATTTCTCCTACAACTCACGCGGCGAACTCGAGACCGAGACAATGCATCGGAAAGCTGCAGTGGCGACACCGGCGGCGAGTGACGGACTGCCCGGGCGCCGCCACGAATACCGTTACGATTCCATCGGCAATCGGCGCACTTCCGGCCAAACGGGAAGCGCCGCCACGGGCGATGAGAGCTATACGGTTAATGCGCTGAACCAATACGAATCTAGAGAGAACCATTCGGTCCGTGTCACGGGCACTGCGGCCCCCGGGGCCATCGTTGCGGTTCAGTCGGCTGCATCCACCAACAAACTGGATCGTGCCTGGGCGGCTGACATCCTGCCCGCCAATGGAGATAATGCGGTGAAGGGCACCGCGAAGGTCTTCGCGGTCGTCGGGGGCACAAATTTGATCCGCACCCACTCAGCGCCATTCTTTATCCCAAAGGCGACACAGACGTTCGGCTACGATGCGGATGGCAACATGACTCACGATTCCGTGTGGAACTACTTCTACGATGCGGAAAATCGACTCATTGCCATGGAGCACCGCAGCGAAGTGATTGGTGCCGGCATGATTCTTGAATCCGATGCGCGGCGGCTGGGGTTCCGCTACGATTACAAGGGGCGGCGAGTGAAGAAGACTGTCCGCCGTGGATGGAACCATTTGACCTCAACCTACGACACATGGGACTCGGAGACGCGCTACTTCTACGACGGCTGGAATCTCGTGGCCGAGTTCAGCGCAGCGAACGAAGAAGGCAGCACCCTGGCGCTGAAGAAATCCTACACTTGGGGCTTGGACTTGACGGGGTCTCTGACAGCCTCAGGCGGCGTGGGAGCACTCCTGCAAATCCACGATCACACCGCTGGGAAAACTTTGCTCCCAGCTTACGATGGCAATGGCAACGTCGTCGCGCTCTTCGATGCAACAAGCGGTGCTGTTGAGGCACGCTACGAGTATGGTCCGTTCGGCGAGGTCGTCCGTGCGGAAGGCACCTACGCGCAGGGGAACAGCTTTCGCTTCTCCACAAAGTTCACGGACAATGAAAGCGGTCTCGTATACTATGGTCTGAGATACTATAGTCCGAGTTTTGGAAGGTTTATCAATCGTGATCCAAGTCAGGAGAGAGGCGGACTCAATCTTTATGGCTTTGTTCGCAATGATCCACTTAATAGCATAGATTTCTTAGGGCTAAATCGTCGGAACTCTGGTCCGAAAGGCGGAGTGGGATTGGTGATTATCTACAAATCGCCGGACGACGTTCAGAACGCCCACGGTCCGGGTGGCGACAGTCAAGGCGGAGACACAGAAGACCCAAAAGACTCAGGGTCAAAATCCGACGAGGATGTCATCGGGTATTTTAGTGATGGAACACCGGGCACTCGCGGTGAAGGGAACGCATGGGAAGCGCGTCAGCGTGAGGCCTATCGCTCGGCCGGAGAGGACGTAAGATTTGGCAGCATCGGTGCAATGAGCGTATTAGCATATCTCGGTTTCGATGGTAACTGGTATGCTTGGGGTGGTGTTGACCGCGCAGGGAACGGCGAAACAGCATCTGCCCCAAACAGTGCAGCGAGCGGTGGAGGGGTAGATCCTCTCGTCGTTGCGGATGTTGCGAATAATGCCGTTGGGTTCGCGGCTACTGTTGCTACAGGGACGGGAGCACAACTTGCGGCTAGGCAAGCCGCGCAAGGTGGAGCTCATCCCTCCTTCAGAGGAGTTAATGTGCAGCAGATGCGGGAAATGGCACGAACTGGTAACGCGAATGCGGCGCGTCTCGCCACTGCCGGACGAGTAGCCACTGGTGTGGGCGTTGGTGTGAGTGTCGCGCTTGCTGGTGCGGACATGATCAACAGCGGGTTCTCTAATCGCAGTTTTTCGAGAACCGGTGTGTCTGCTGCCATAACCTTCATTGCGATTGCAGGAGGGCCAGTTGGCGCTGGAGCTGCATTGGCCTTTTCGGGCCTTAATGCACTTGGCGCCTTCGATGGTTTTTATAATTACTTCGATAATCGCTCGCGGATCGGTAATCCGCCGCCAGTTGCAGCGCCCCCGCGAGGCTGACACCCATGGCTAAGCGAATCTACTTTTGCGTTTACAGCTTCCTGAAGCGAACGCCGAGCCGCGACATGGGGCATGAGATGTCGGCGATCGTCATGGCCCTGATGGTGACAATGCACCTCCAGGCGCTTGTGATGATTCCACCGATGCTGATGGGGAATCCGCTACCACTGAATGCAGCCAAGTTTTTTTTTGGCGCGTGCATGGTCCTTTTTTCGGTGGGGTCGCTCTACTACTTCATTTGGCGGAAACGTGGTGCTGAGATCGTGAAGTCGTGCGAGGGAATCATGAGCGAGCGCCTCGCAGTGCTCACTGGTTGCGGGTTGTTTTTTGAAACGCTTCTTCTTCCGGTCCTGATCGGACTCGTCGTGATCATGTTCAGCTAAGGCTGCGCGTAGGCGAGCGGCACATCGCGCGCCATCCGCAACGGATGTCACGCGATCTGCTGTCCTCCTCCGGGGTGCGCTGTCGCTGCGCTCGGCGCATCGGCTGCGCGGCAAGCGCTGCGCCGCAAACCCCTCCGTGCGGTATAAAGTCCTGCCCCGTGGGCGGCGGCGTGCGCCCGAAGTGTCGGGCGCGGAACGCGGCGCTCCGCCAGCCCGCGCCGTCGCTGTCATTCCTCCGCTCCGCGTTGCTGCGCTGCGTCACGTCGGCGCCCGCCGAGTCAGCCCCGCGGGGACCCCGCTGCGCCCGGCTGGCACCGGGCGCGACCAACCGCCGCACGAACGCCGCGTTCGCTCACGCTCTGCGCGGCGCGGCGGGTCGGCGCGCCCTCTCGTCGCTGCGCTCCTCGGCCAGCGGCTCGGCTCCCGTCGCCTCCGCTTTGGTCGCCTCGTCCGGGTCCGCCTGGCCCGGCGCTCGCGGTGCCCGCGCGCTCGCCCCGGCTTGCCGGGGCGTGGCGCTGCGCGCGGTCACCAACGATCCCGGCCGAACCGCCCGCCGGTGGCGGGCTGGAATGCCTCCACGGACGCCGCGCCTCCGCTCCAGCTCTAACGGCTTCCGCTGCGTCGCGCCGACCGTTCCGGCGTGAACTCCGCTGACGCTGCGCGGCGCTTGAGGCGCCTTGCCCCTACGCCTCGCGTTCTGCGTTCCGCCTTCGGCTGCACTCCGAGCGCGAGCCGCCGCTCGGCTTTGCCTCGCCATGCGCCGGGCCTAACCCCCGCGCGAACCACGGCCGAGCTGCGCGCGGCCTCAGGACTGCGGCACGGCGAACCCCGAGGCCAAGCCGACGACTTGATACGGCACGGCTTTGCGCCGGGCCATCGCATCGGCGACGAACCGCTCGGCGTCGGCCTCGCTGAATGAAAGCCTATGAGGTCAACCGAACACAGCGGTCGTGCCCGATGGGCAATCGCCACCATCTGAGTGCCCCGTTCCCCTGAAAAGCGCACGTTTGGGTCCTCGGGGTGCTAGGGCCGTGTCTACAAGCAGACGATGAATCATGAAAATGAATAGCCCGCCGGCCCAGATGGACGCGGCGGGCTGAAAAGCAGAACGGAATTAGTGTCAGCGTGGCATTGAATTCATGTCAGCGTCACGGAATTCGTGTCACCAACACGGATTTAATGTCACCATACACTTTCTCAGCGATACTCCTCGTTCGTCATCGCGTTGATGATCTTGAAATTCTCGACGTGGTAGTTCGGGTCGGCGCGGAAGGCCAGTTTCACGGAGAAGAGCTTCTCCATGCGCACGAGCAGGTCGGCGTCCTCGGCGCGGAGGCGCTCGAGGATCGACGGGTGCACGTGCACGCGGAGCGAGTATTCCTTGCCGTCCTTGCGGGCCTGGAGGCGGCGGGCGACGGAGCTGAGGCGGCGCTGGAGCTCGACGGACATCGTCGTCGCGCTCTTCACGATGCCGCGGCCGTGGCAATACGGGCAGCCGGTGTAGATGTTGGCCGAGAGCGACTCCTGCTGGCGCTGGCGCGTCATCTGCATGATGCCGAGCTGCGAGATGGGCAGGATGTGGGTCTTGGCTTTGTCCTCCGACATGAGCTCGACCATCTTGTCGTAGACGGACTGGCGGTGGCGCCGTTCCTTCATGTCGATGAAGTCCATGATGATCAGGCCGCCGATGTTGCGGAGCCGGATCTGGCGCGCCATCTCGGCGGCGGCCTCCATGTTCACCTGGAAGATGGTGTTCTTCTCGTCGCCGGAGCGGGACTTGTGGGAGCCGGTGTTGACGTCGATGGCGATGAGGGCCTCGGTCTCGTCGATGACGATCTCGCCGCCGGAGGGGAGCTGGACCTTGCGCTGGAAGGTCTGCTCGATCTGGCGCTCGATGTTGTAGCGCTCGAAGACGGGGATGCTGTCCTTGTAATAGGCGATCTTGCCGCGGGAGCGGGAGGAGATGAGGGAGACGAGGTCCTGCGTGCGCTTGTAGTCGGACTCGTTGTCGATGAGCACGCGGTCGATGTCCTCGGTGAGGAAGTCGCGGACGGTGCGCTCGACGATGTCGGGTTCCTGGTAGAGGCAGGCGGGGGCGCGCTCGGTCTCCATCTTGCGCTGGATCTCCTCCCATTTCTTGAGGAGGAGGTGCAGGTCGCGGACGAAGTAGCGGGCCTTTTTGCCTTCGCCGGCGGTGCGGACGATGA
>CAYYVB010000018.1:0-18776 GCA_964475035.1 uncultured Opitutaceae bacterium
GCCGCAGATCCTGCTCTTCCTGGAGAACATCTGGGACTATGCCGAGGGCGACCGGGAGATCTTCCGCGACGAGGTGCGGCTGACCTATCTGCACGAGTTGGGCCACTACCTCGGCTGGGACGAGGAGGAGATTGCCCGACGCGGCTTGGAATGAGCGGCGGATCCGCCGACTCGGCGCCCTCACCGACCCCAGCGGGCGGTTTTCGCAGGGAACAAGTCCCACTCCTTGCTTTCATTCCCCCGGCGATTCTGCTTATTCCGTCCTTTAACCGGCTCGCCAAAGCCGTTTTGCTGCACCCAGCCAACATGAAGAAGCTCCTCTCCTTTTTCCTTCTCGCTGTCGCTTTCCTCGCGCCGGCGCTCACCGCTTCCGCCGCGACGCCCGAGGTGAAGCGCGAGACGCTCATCGAGCGCCTCGACACCTGTGAAGCCATCCTGCAGGACCTCCAATCCAGCACGAAGACCGCCATCCCCGCCGAGGTGCTTCGCCGCGCGCAGGGCATCGTGGTCGTCAACCAAGTGCAGGCCGGTTTCCTCTTCGGCATCAAGGATGGTTACGCCATCGCCATGGTCCGCCGCCCGAACGGCAAGTGGTCCATCCCCGTTTTCCTCCGCGCCGGCGAGGCGTCCTTCGGCCTCCAAGCCGGCGTCAAGGCCGTGAACACCGTGCTCGTCCTCATGGACACCGAGACCGCGCGCCTCCTCCTCAAGAGCCGTTTCAACTTCGGCGCCGAGGCCAAGGTCCAGGCCGGCATCCGCGGCAACGAAGGTGAAGCCGTCACCAAGCAGCTCCTCGAAGGTGCCGAGATCCTCGCCTACTCGCTCCAGGAAGGCTATTACCTCGGCGCCGCGATCAAGACCGGCTTCATGCAGCCGAACGAGTCGGCCAACAAGGTGTTCTACCAGAGCAACCACAAGACCCCCGAGCTGCTCTTCAGCGATTGGGTCACGCCGCCGCCGGAGACGCGCTACATCATGGACTACGTCACGCGCCTCACCAGCCAGTGAGCGCCCGCTGACCCCTCCGATCCTCACCCGCCGCTCCCGGCGGGTTTTTTGTTGTCCGGGCGGCGCGTCCAACCGGCCCGCTGCGCCGTAACTTTGGCGTGACCCTCCTCGTGCCCACGCTTGTCGCCCTCGCGGCCCTCTGCGCCGGCTTCGCGCTCTGCTATCTGGTCGCGCGCCAGTTGGACAACTACGGCATCGTCGACGTCGCGTGGTCCTACGCCTTCGCCCCGGTGGCGGTCTTCTACGCGTGGATCGGCGGCGGCTGGGGTCCGCGCCGCGCGGTCGTCGCAGCGCTCGCGCTCGCCTGGAGCCTGCGCCTCGGCACGCACCTGCTCCGTCGGGTCGCCTCGCACCACCCGCAGGAGGACAGCCGCTACGTGCAGCTGCGGCGCGACTGGGCCGGGCGCTTCGACCGCACGATGTTCGGATTTTTCCAATTGCAGGCCGCTTCGGTCGCGCTGCTCGCCCTGCCCTTCCTCGCACCGACCGCGAACACGCACGCCGGTTTTCTCCCGCTCGAAATCGCCGGCCTCGCGCTCTGGGTGCTGGCCTTCGCCGGTGAAGCGCTGGCCGACGCGCAACTCGCGGCCTTTAAGCGCGACCCGGCGAACCGCGGCCGCGTCTGCGACGTCGGCCTCTGGCGCTACAGCCGGCATCCGAATTATTTCTTCGAATGGCTCATTTGGGTCGGTGTCGCGCTCTTCGCGCTGGCCTCGCCCGCGGGCTGGCTCGGGTTGATCGCGCCGGCCGCCATTCTTTACCTGCTCCTCCGCGTCACCGGCATCCCGCTGGCGGAGGAGCAATCGCTGCGCTCGCGGGGCGACGCCTACCGCCGCTACCAACAGACCACGAGCGCCTTTGTGCCGTGGTTCCCCCGCTCCTCCCCATGATCGACACCCTGCTCTCCCGCGACCTCCTGCCCGACTGGGCCATCCGCTCCGGCATCCGCCGCCTCCTCCGCCAGCGCCTGCGCGAGATCGCGCATCCCGCGCCCGCCGTGCAGGTGCGCGAGTTCGCCGAGGCACTGCGCACGCTGCCCGTCGCGATCAACACCACCGAGTCGAAAGAGCAGCACTACGAGGTGCCGACCGCCTTCTACCAACACTGCCTCGGACCGCGCCTGAAGTATTCCTCGTGCCTCTATGAGCGCGCCGAGGATTCGCTCGCGCAGGCCGAGGAGCGCATGCTTGCGCTCACCTGCGCCCGCGCCCGTCTCGCCGACGGCCAGCGGATCCTCGAACTCGGTTGCGGCTGGGGCTCGCTCACGCTCTGGGTGGCGGAACGCTACCCGCACGCGCACATCACCGGCGTCTCGCACTCGCGCACGCAGCGCGAACACATCCTCGCCGAGGCGGCGCGCCGCGGCCTGCGCAACGTCGACATCATCACCTGCGACATGAACGAGTTCGCCGCCGGCAACGCGCTCTATGACCGCGTCGTGTCGGTGGAGATGTTCGAGCACATGAAGAACTGGCCGCGCCTGCTCTGGCGCATCTCGCGCTGGCTGAAGCCGGACGGGATGTTCTTCGCCCACGTGTTCGTGCACGCCAAGTTCGCCTACCACTTCGAGGCGCGCGACGCCTCCGACTGGATGAGCCGGTATTTCTTCACCGGCGGCATGATGCCGGCGCACGACCTTTTCTCGCAGTTCCAGGAGGACCTGCGGCTGGTGGAAACATGGAAGGTCAACGGGACGCACTACGCCCGCACCGCCGAGCACTGGCTGCAGAACATGGACGCGCACCGCGCCGAGATCATGCCGCTCTTCGCCGAGACCTACGGCGCGCACGAGGCCGAGAAATGGTGGGTCTATTGGCGCGTGTTCTACCTCGCCTGCGCGGAGCTCTGGAAGTTCCGCGACGGCGAGGAGTGGCACGTCAGCCACTATCTCTTCCAAAACAAGCCGACCGCGTGATTTCCGCATGCTTCCCCGGCTGATCCTCGTCCTGCTTTTCCCGCTCGGCCTTGCCGCGCCGACGTTCGCGCGAGTCAGCCCGGAGGATGAATTGGTCCGCCCCGCCCTCGAGGCCGAGGCCCGGCTCGATTCCGCGCGGGCGCTTGAGCTTTTCCTCGCCGCGGAGCAACAGCGCCGGGGCGATCCTTTCCTGCTCCAAAAGATTGCACGCCAATACTCCGATCTTGTCGTCGATCAACGCGACGTCGGGGAGAAGCGCCGCCTGGCCGGCCTCGCGCTCGACTACGCCGAACGCGCCGTCGCCGCCGACCCGCGCGACCCGATCAGCCTGCTCTCCGTCGCGATCAGCCGCGGCAAGCTGGCCGTCTACAGCGACACGCGCACCAAGGTCCGCTACTCGCGCGACGTGAAGGACTACGCCGAACGCGCCCTCGCGATCGCACCCGATTACGCCTGGGCGCACCACGTGCTCGGCCGCTGGCATTACGAAGTCGCCGCGCTCGGCATGACCGCGCGCTTCTTCGTGAAATTATTCTACGGCGGCCTGCCCTCCGCCTCGGTGACGGAGGCGGTCACGCACCTCGAGCGCGCGGTCGCGCTCGAACCGGACGAGCTCACGCACCACATCGAACTCGGCTTCGCCTATGCCGCCGCCGGCCGACGCACCGAAGCCAAAGCGGCGTGGGAACGCGGCCTCGCCCTGACCTCGCGCGGCAAACACGACGAACCCGCCAAGCGCCGTGCCCGCGCCGCGCTGGATCAAAACTGGTCCTGAACGGGGTGGCTTTTCGCCGCCGCCCGAAGGCCCTCACACCAGCACGAGCGCGATGGCCGCGAGCATCAGCGCGGCGCCGGCGAGCCGGTAGCCGAGCACGCGAGGAGCCAGGTGCTGCTCGGTGCTGGCGAACCAGTGTCCGACCGCCCACACGAGGACGACGCTGAATAATCCGCGTGCGCTGAACACGATGTTCACTGCGGTGGCGTCACCCCAGACCCCGAGCGTGAGAACGATGCCGGCGTTGGTCAGCGCCATGAACAGCGCCCCCGGCCCGACCCAGCGCCAGGCCGGCGCCGTGAGTCTGCGCAGCGGGGCGCTGAAGAAGGGCACGAAGACATAGGAGTAGAGCAGCACGAGGCCGAACATCGGCGGGAAGAAATTCACCGCACCCCATGCCGGCACCCACTTCTGCATCAGCACATCGCCGAGTCCGAACGAGGCCGCGCTCGCAGTCGCGAGCAGCACCGTGCGTCCGACCTGCCGGCGCTCGCCGTGGCGCTCCCCCGCGTGCAGCAATCCGACCGCGGCCGTGCTCAGCCCCGCCCCGATCCACCACGCGAGCGGCACCTCGCCGACGCGCAGCACGCTGCTGAACAGCGCGACGAGGACGACCTTCGAGCCCATGACCGGTGTCGTGACCGACACGTCGCCGCGGCTCAGGGCGAGAAACAGACAGACCTGTCCGCCGAGGTAGCACAGCCCGGTGAGCGCGGGCTGCCAATAGTCGTTCCATGGCCGCAGCTCGCCGTCGAAGAGAAACCAGCCGGGCAGAAACACGGCGGCCATCACGGCGTTGGCGACGAAGCTCGTGCGCCACACCCCGACGCCGAGCTCGGCGGCTCGCTTCATCATCAGCGCCGCCACGACGTAACCCAGCGCGCAGGCGAGCGGGATGAGGAGATGGAGCGGGAAATGCATCGGCGCGACGACCAGCAAGCCGGAGCTGACGCCCGGTCTTCAACGGCAAAGTGCGTGCGAGGCGGTCGTTGCGGTGCGCCGGCCGCCGCCGGCCCTACTTCAGGAGCGGCAGCAGCAGTTGCTCGTAATCCTCGTGCGCCATGGCTCCGACCTTGCGGTGGCGGACGCGGCCTTCGCGATCGATGAGGAAGGTCGTGGGCAGCGCGTCGAAGCCACCGAAGAGGTCGGCGACCTCGCTGTCGCCCATCGTCAGCGCGTAGTTGACGGAGAAACGGTCGGCGAATTGCTGCACGAATTCGGGTTTCTTGCGGTCGAAAGAGACACCGATGATGACGAGTCCGTCGGCGCCATACTTTTTCTGCAACGCGACGTAGCCGGGAATCTCGTCCACGCACGGCGGGCACCACGTGGCCCAGAAATCGACGACCACCACCTTGCCCTTGAGGGCATCGCGCGTGAGTTCACGGCCGTCGAAGGTGCGGAACTTGAAATCCGGCGCGCCACCGAGGTCGGAAAGCTCGGCGTGCACGCGACCAGGCGCCAGCGTCGAAGCGATGAAGGCGGCGGCGACGAGGAGAGCGGGCAGGGAAAAACGGAGCAGGTGGCGCATGAGGGGAGATGGAGTCACGGCGGCAAAGAATTATTCCCGCGCGGACGCGGGGAAAGAAAGGCACCCTGCTCCGGTGCGGCGGAAACTCAAACGCTCTTCGCCGGCTGCTCGGTCTGCTCGCCGGCGCTGAGCGTCTCGATGAATTTCTTCATCGCGGGCGTGAGCACGCGGCCCTTGCGGTGGAGGATGGCGAGCGGGCGGGTGAACTCCTTGCCCTTGAACTGCACGGCGGCGAGGGTGCCCTGACGGATCTCCTGCTGCACGGTGGCCTGCGGGACGATGGCGATGCCGTGGTCGATCTCGACCGCGCGCTTCACCGTCTCGATGTTGTCGAACTCCATCACCGGCGTGATCTCGAGCTTGTTGTCGCGGAAAATCTGGTCGACGGCCTTGCGCGTCGGGATGTCGGGATCGAACCCGATGAACTTGTGCCCGGCGAGGGTCTTCAGGTCGGCCTCGGCGGCCTTGGCGAGCGGATGATTCGGGTGAGTGATGAGCACGAGCCGGTCGTTGCGGAAAGGGACGGTCTCGATCTGGCGCAGCTTCTGCGGGAAGGCGACGAGGCCGAAGTCGACCGAGTTGTGCAGGATGTCCTCGTAGACGAGGTTGGAGCGGCGGTATTCGATGCGGACGTTGACCGACGGGTAGTCGTGGAGGAATTTCTTGATGTAGGGCGGCAGCTCGTGGAGGCCGATCGAGTAGATGGTCGAGATGCGGATCGTGCCGCTGATGACTTTCTTCATCTCCTGCAGCTCGCTCAGGAGCTTCTCATAGACGTGCAGAATCTCCTTCGCCGCGTCGTAGATCCGCTGACCCTCGCGCGTCAGATTGAACTGCTTCTGCGAGCGGTCGATCATCAGCGTCTTGAAATTACGCTCCATGGAGCGGGCTTGCTGGCTGACGGCGGACTGGGTGATGCCGTTCAACTTCGCGGCCTTGGAGAAACTCTTCGTCTCGACCAGGTCCGCGAAGATCTTGAAGTTTTCGATTTGCATAGCAGCGGGTTTGGCGGACCGGTATAAAGACACCTAATCAGCAATCCAACTTAAAAGAGCCCCTCATACATGTTTATCGATTTCGAGACCTTCTCCTCGCGCGCCGAGCGGCTCCGGGCGCTGATGGATGCCGCCTGCCGGGAAGCGGGCCGCGACCCGCGCGAGGTGCGGTTGCTGCCGGTCACAAAAACCCACCCGCCAGATGCCGTTGCCTACGCCGCCCGGGTGGGCCTCGACGCCGTGGGCGAGAACCGCGTGCAGGAAGCCGCCGAAAAGCGCGCGGCGTGCGCCGGGCTGGCCGTGCGCTGGGAGCTGATCGGCCACCTCCAGTCGAACAAGGCCAAACTCGCCGCCGCGACCTTCGACCGCGTGCAGAGCGTCGACAGCGAGAAACTCCTCCGCCTCCTGGACCGCGCCGCCGGCGAGTTGGGCAAGGCGCTCCCGATCCTCCTGCAGATCAACGCCGGCAACGATCCCGCGAAGTTCGGCGCCGAACCCACCGAAGCCCCGCGCCTGCTCGAGGCCGCGCTCGCGTTGCCGCACCTGCGGGTCGACGGCCTGATGACGATCGCCCCGCTCGGTGCGACGCCGGAGGAAACGCAGGCGCACGCGCGCCGGACCTTCGCGAATCTCCGCACCATCCGTGACGAACTCGCCGCCCGCACCGGCGCACCGCTCCACGAGCTATCGATGGGCATGACCGGCGACTTCGCCCTCGCCATCGC
Source organism: uncultured Opitutaceae bacterium (assembly GCA_964475035.1). Classification (GTDB taxonomy): domain Bacteria; phylum Verrucomicrobiota; class Verrucomicrobiia; order Opitutales; family Opitutaceae; genus Didemnitutus. Next base: position 6,950 of record CAYYVB010000018.1, read on the forward strand.
CGAGGGCAGCACGCTCGTCCGCGTCGGCACCGCGCTCTACGGCCCGCGCGAGTGAGGGCGCGGCGCCGTCCGGCGGCATCGGCCCGGCGAGGAGTGGCCGCGAAGGATTCCGCGTTGCCACGGCAACTGATTCGGTTTCCCTCGGCGCCGTGGAAACGCGGACGCTCACTCCCGCCGAAAAGACCGCGCTGGCCGCGTTGCTCGATGACCCCTCGCCCGTCGTCCGCCAGTCGCTCCTCCGCCACCTCACTGCGCTCGGCGAGCCCGGGCGCGACTTCCTCCAACGCCTCGCCCACGGCCCCGATCGCGCCGCCGCTGCGGCCGCCCTGTGGTTCCTGCGGGAGCTGAAATTCTCCGACCCCGTGGCCGAGTTCCGCGGCTTCATCCAGTCGCTCAACTACGAGCTCGAAACCGGGGCGATCCTCCTCAGCCGCACGGTCAATCCGACCCTCGATGTCTCGGCCGTCTGCACGCAGCTCGACGCCTTCGCTGCCCGCGTGCGCAAGCTGATGCCCAAGACCGCCACGCTCCGCCAGCAATGCCGCGTGCTCAATCGCGTCCTGTTCGACGAATACGGACTCCGCGGCAACACCGAGCACTACGCGGATCCGCGCAACAGTTTCATCGACCAAGTCCTGGAGCGCCGCGCCGGCCTCCCGATCTCGCTCGCCATCATCTACCTCCTCGTCGCCCAGCGCGTCGGCCTCGAACTCGAGCCGGTGGGCGTGCCCGGACACTTCCTCGTCGGCGGCTACGAGCCGGAGGGACCGTTCTTCATCGACGCCTTCCACCAAGGCGCGGAGCTCACGCCGGAGGAGGTCTTCGCCCGCGTGCGCGCGCTCGACCACACGCCGCAACTGGCCGACCTCGCACCGACGCCCGTGCGCGAGGTGCTCTGCCGGGTCTGCCGCAATCTCGTGAACCACTACGCCGCCGCGGACGACGTCGAGCGTGCGCGGATGTTCGCCGATTTCGTCTCCGAGTTCGACGCCACCTACGAGCGCCACGCCAGCCCCTGAGCGGCGGACGCCCCGCCCCGCCATGTCCAGTCCCTACCCCACCCTCACCCTCTCCGACCTCACAAGCTGGCCGGAGGGCCGCACCGGACTCGCCCTGCTCGGGCATCCGGCCGCGCACTCGCTCAGCCCCGTCATCCACAACGCCGCCCTCGCCGAGCTCGCGCGCAGCGACGCGGCGTTCGCCACGTGGCGGCACGACAAGTTCGACATCGCACCCGCCGACCTGAAAAGCGCGCTCGAACTGCTGCACGCGAAAGGATTCGCCGGCGTCAATCTCACGGCCCCGCACAAGGAGCCCGTGCTCGACTTCGTCGAGGGCTCCGATGCCTTCACCCGCGCCGCCCGTGCCGCCAACACGCTCCTGCGCACCGCCACCGGCTGGAAGGCGGCCAACACCGATGGTGCCGGCCTCGCCGACGCCCTGCAGCAGGATCTGCAGGTGACGCTGGCCGGACGCGACGTCATCCTCCTCGGTGCCGGCGGTGCGGCACGCGCCGCTGCCGTGCAGTGCCTGCGCGATCACGTCGCTTCGCTCTGGATCGGCAACCGCAGCGCGGCGCGGCTGCAGGAATTGCTCGACCACCTCGCGCCGCTCGCGGGTGACGTCGTCTTGCACGGCTTCGCCACGACGGAGCCGCCGGCCGGCTTGCCCGCAGGCGCGGTCGTCATCAACGCCACGACGCTTGGCTTGAAAGCCGATGATCCGGCGCCGTTGGACTTGCGCCGCATCCCCGCGCCCGCCCAGGTTTACGACATGACTTACAACCCGCCCTCGACCGCGTTGCTCCGCCAGGCGGCGGAGATCGGCGTGCCGCACGCGCACGGCCTCTCCATGCTCGTGCACCAGGGCGCGCGCTCGCTCGCGATGTGGACCGGCAAGATCGCACCCGCCGCGACCATGCAGTCCGCCGCGCAGGCGGCGCTCAACGCCCTCTCCGCGTGATGTCGTCCGTGTTCGTCGAGATTTCCACGGCGTTCCCGTGGTTCTTTCCCGCATGGGCCTTCGTCTTCGGGGCGTGTATCGGGAGTTTTCTCAACGTCTGCATCTACCGGATCCCGAAGGGCGAATCGGTCGTGACGCCCGGCTCGCATTGCGGCTGCGGGAAACCGATCGCCTGGCATGACAACATCCCGATCCTGAGCTGGCTGCTGCTGCGCGGCCGCGCGCGCTGCTGCGGACGGCCTTTCAGTTTCCGTTATCCTGCCGTGGAACTGCTCACCGGCGCGCTCTTCCTCGCGTGCTGGCTGCTCTTTCCGCCGGCGAAGGCGATCGGCGGCATGGTGCTCGTGTCGATCGTGCTCTGCGCGACCTTCATCGATCACGACCACATGATCATCCCCGACGCGTTTACGATCGGCGGCGCCGTGGCGGGCGTGGCGCTGTCGCTGGTGCTGCCGGGGTTGCACGATCAGGCGCACGAGTTGTTCTTCGTCGCGAGCCTGCGGAGCGGGCTCGACGCCGCGCTCGGGATGTTCGTCGGCTCGGGCCTCGTGCTCTGGATCGCGCTCGTGGCGGAGGCGGTGCTGAAGAAAGAGGCGATGGGGTTCGGCGACGTGAAATTTCTCGGTGCGCTCGGCGCCTTTACCGGCTGGCAGGGTGCGGTGTTCGCGATGTTCGGCGGCGCGATCATCGGCTGCGTGTGGTTCGCCCTGGCGCTGCTCTGGCAGAAATTCTCCGGCAAGGCCGCGGGCGGCGCGCGACTCGAGACGCCCGATGGGCAGCAGACCGACCGCGTCGGCCTCGGTGTGCATGTGAGCTTCGGTCCGATGCTCGGGCTCGGCGCGCTGCTGTATTTCCTCGTGCTGCAGGACTGGGTCGACGGCTACTTCGCGAGCGTGCGGTTTTTATTCGAGGGCTGAACCGCGGGATGGCGGTTTGATGTCAGACCGGGCGCGAATAATTTTTCACTGCGCCGGCGGCTGAAATCCCGGCGGCACGTTGCCCTGACGGCCTTGCACGACGATCTCCAGCAGGTGCTGCAACGCCGCTTCGCGCGGTAGACCGCGCTCGGCGGCGAGTTGGTCGGCGCGTTTCATCAGTTGGCGCGCCATCGTCTCCGCTTGCGCCGACGTGGCGGCGCCGAGGCGTTCGCAGAGGCGCGTGAGTTGGGTCAGTTCATCCATGCGGGTCGACGAGGGAAATCTCCGCGGCGCCGTCGGGCGCGACGCTGAGCGGGCGCGTGCGGTCGAGCGTGACAAGCGAGAGCAGCGCGAACGCGAGAAAACCGTCGCCCTCGCGCGCCGCGCTGCGCAATTCGCCCACGCGCTGCGCGCCTTGATGCAATGCCGTGCGCGCGGCGGGCGGCTCGCCGCGTCCGCGCACGAGAAAGAGCCGGCGGCGCACTTGGCCGAGATTTTTCAGCCGCGACATCACTTCCTGCCCGAGGTAACAGCCCTTCGTGTAGGAGATTGCCACCGCGTCGAGTCCGCCCTCGTTCGGCAATTCGTCCGGACCGATATCGTCCGGCACGGACGGGATGCCGGCGGCGATCCGCGCATACTCACTCGCCGCACGATCGAAGAACTCCACCTGCGCCGCCTCGAGTCGGGCGCGCCACGCCGCAAGATCGGCGCGCGCCACGAGCAGCCATGCACCCGGCGCGGACGCAAGCCGCGCCGGCCACGCGAAGGCATTCGTCGTTTTCCAAAACCGGTCCGCGTGAGCGCCCTCGCCTGAGCGTGCAAAGCCGAGCGCGCCGAGCAGCGTGTCCAAGCCCTCGCCCCACAACGCGATCGCGGCATGCGCAGCGGTGACGTCGGTGAGTTCAACTTCGTCCGCGATGAGGTAGGCCTCGAGCCGCTCGCGCAGGCGCGCGGCCGGCATGCGGGCGCTGAAAATCAGATGCTCGTCTTCCGAAAGCCGCAGCACCTGCGAATCGGCCAGCGTCTTGCCCTTCTGATTCAGCCACAGGCCGTAGGCGCAACGCCCTGGAGCGACCTTCAATTCCTGGGTGAATTGCCCCCCTAGATAGGTATTAGCATCAGGACCGCTAATCCGAAACGCCGCTGATGTCTCCTGTAAGTCACTTATGATGTGAGCGTAAAGTGCCATGTAATTTGATGCAAAGACGAGGCGCTACCTGTTTGCCACAAGAGTAAATTATCAAACCGCGTGTCCGAGTTGACGAACCGTCGGAACAACCTACCCGTAGTGCAATCTAACTTTTCGCTTCTCCCGCCTAGCGGGAGTTTTGGGGTAACTAAGAAAGCAATGGCGGGCCGCTTAGGGGTAGGCGGCCCGCCTTTTCTTTGCCCGGATTCGAAGCATCGGCCTGACGCGGCCGCTTTAACCGGAGCGGCATCCCTTAATTCTGCGCATTTGCCGCGCTAAAAAGCCCGCGGGCGAAAACTTCCTTCGTGCGCTCGTCGCCGCCGCGGCTTAACTGCCCGGACCCTATGAAAGCTCCCATCCGTGTCGCGGTCACCGGCGCTGCCGGCCAAATCGGTTACTCCCTCCTTTTCCGCATCGCTTCCGGCGCGATGTTCGGACCCGAGCAGCCCGTCATCCTGCAGCTCATCGAGGCCCCGATCGAGAAGGCTCTGAAAGCCCTCGAAGGCGTCGCCATGGAGCTCGACGACTGCGCCTTCCCGCTCCTCAAGGGCATCGTGCAGACCTCCGACCCCGCGGTCGGCTTCAAGGACGCCAACTGGTGCCTCCTCGTCGGCGCCAAGCCGCGCGGCCCGGGCATGGAGCGCGCCGACCTCCTCAAGGACAACGGCAAGATCTTCATCGCGCAGGGCCAGATCATCGACGCCGTCGCCGCGGCCGACGCCCGCATCGCCGTCGTCGGCAATCCCGCCAACACGAACTGCATGATCGCCGCCTCGCAGGCCAAGCGCCTCCCGGCCGAGCGCTTCACCGCGATGGTGCGCCTCGATCAGAACCGCGCGCAGACCCAGCTGGCCAAGAAGGCCGGCACCGACCTCACCGCCGTGCAGGACATCTTCATCTACGGCAACCACAGCCCGACCATGTTCCCCGCCTTCGCCCACGCGAAGATCGGCGGCAAGGCCGCGACGGATGTCATCACCGACCACGCCTGGCTGCAGGGCCCGTTCTGCGAGACCGTCGGCAAGCGCGGCGCCGCCATCATCGCCGCCCGCGGCGCCTCCTCGGCCGCCTCCGCCGCCAACGCCCTCGTCGACCACGTGCGCGACCTGATGACGCCCGGCGCCATCCACTCCGTCGCCGTGAAATCGAACGGCGCCTACGGCTTCGACGCCGACGTCTGGGCCGGCGTGCCGGTCCGCACCACGACGCCCGGTTCCTACGAGATCATCCACGGCTACAGTATGGACGACTTCGCGAAGTCCAAGCTCGCAGCCACGAACAAGGAACTCGCCGAAGAGCGCGCCTTCGTGGCCGACATGCTGAAATGATCCGCGCCCCGGGCGCCTTATCTCGCTTCCCTGCCAACGGCGGTCCGCTCGGACCGCCGTTTGTTTTTGCGCCGCTCGCCTTCCGCGTGGCAACCGTTGCTCACCAAGTCACCGTCACCTGCAACGTCACCGCCCGTGGAGCGGCGTAGGTCGTCGGAGCGGTGACCGAGCGGGAAGTTTCGACCGCCGCATCGAGGAGGTTGTCCGCCCGCAACATCGCGCTCACGCGCGGCGTGAAGTGCCGGCTAACGCTGACATCGATCGTGCCCGCGGCGCCAAGCGGGAGAAGGTTCTCGTCATCCTCAAACTGCACCGAACTCCAGCGCGCCTCCGCGCTGACTTCCCACTGCGCCGTCGGTCGCCAAGTCGCGGCCGCGGTCGCCGTGAGGCGCGGCACCTGCGCCAGCCGCCGACCGACGAGGGCGGGTTGCACGGCGGCCGCCTGCACGCGCGCGTCGGACCAGACGAAGCCACCCTCGAGTTTCCACGCCGCTTGCGGCGACCACGCGACGTGAGCCTCGAGACCGCGCACCCGCACGCGATCGAGATTCAGGCGTTGCCGGCTCACAAGCGTCGGTGTCGTCGCGAGCGTGACGTTGCCGACGGCGTCACGCAGGGAGTTCGTGAACGCCGTCAGCGTCGCCTCGAGCCGGTCGCGGCGATACGCGAGCCCAAGTTCGGCGCCCCGCAAGGTCTCGGGCGCGAGGCGTGGATTCGCCTCGGTGTTCGTGTTGCCCACGCGGAACGGACGATAAAGTTCGTTCAACGTCGGCACGCGAAAGGCAGAGTAAGCCGCACCGCGCGCCGTCCACGCCGGTGTGACGCGCCATGCAGTCTCGATCTGACCCGACCAAGCCACGTCGCGCCGGTCGGCGAAGCGCTCGTCACGCACGCTCGCGCCGGTCGCGCGGTCCCACTCGCGACGTCGGCCGTCCGTCAGCGCCCAGTGGTCGGCGCGCAACCGGGCATCCAGCCGCCAGTCTTGCGCCCACGCTCCACCCGCGCCGACGAAAGCGCCCCCATAGGATTGTTCGCCGCCCGCGATGCGGCGGCGGGTCAGCGTCGTGCCGTCGAAGAGAAAATCCTCGCGCGTCTCGCCCCGCACCGCGCGTGCATCGGCGCCAGCGATCCAATCGACGCCAGCCTGCGCCCACGCGAAAGTCGCGCTCGCACCCGCCGCTTCCGTGGGCACGGCAAATTGGTCGTTGGCCGGCGTCTCGATCGTCCGCGCCGCGTTCACGGCGGAGAAGAAACTGCGAAAGGTCTGGTCCTGCGCGTAGGCGGTCACGTGCCAGAAGCCGTTGGGCAACGTGCCCGCGAGCGCGAGCGCCGCGGAATCGATGCGCGTCGCGTTGCGCTGCGCCGCCGTGCCGTTGACGCGCTCCTCCTCGAAATGCCGCAGGGTCAGGCGCGCCTCGACCGCGCCCAGGCGCCTCGCCGCCACCACGCCGGCCGAGCGGTGCGTGCCCGCCAGCGGCCGATCCACCGGCCCGCGCGCGTCCGCCCGCAGCGGATGAAAACCGTCCGTGTCGAACCAGCGCAGATCGGCACGCAACGCCGCCTCCGCCCGCGCCGCGCCGGCCGCCAGCTCCACGGAGTGCGTGGCCAAGGAGCCGACGCTCGCCCGCCAGACGTCGTCGCGCTCCACCGGCGGACGCGTCACGAGCGCGATGACGCCGCCGAACGCGGCGTTGCCCCACGCGGCCGAGCCGCCGCCGGGGCGGATCTCCGCCCCGGCCAGCGCGAGAACCGGCACCTGTGTCCAAGGCACCCAGCCGCCGAACGAATCGTTGAGCGGCACTCCGTCGAGCAGCACGAGCGAACGACTCGCCCCGCTCGGACCGAGCCCGCGCAAAGAGACGCCCTGCGCCGTCGGGTTGGCCGCGAGGCTGTCGCTGCGCCGGAAGAGGCTGAAGGCCGGATCGGTCCGCAACGCCCGATCGACCGCGACCGAGCGTTGCATCACCGCGGCTTCCACCCAACGTCCCGCCGCCCGTTCCGCAGTCACCGGTTGACGGCGGTCGGCACTGACCGCGAAGTCAGGCAGGCGTGCCACGCCATCGGCTGATTGTCCCGCCACGGAGTTTCCCGCGATCAGGAGCAGCAAGACAACGACCGTGAGGCGGAGCGACATGCGGCAACCGCTCAAAGCAAACCCGCCAGCACGCGGTTCTTCGTCAGTGCGAATGCGGAGCGCACCGCCTCGAATTCCCGCAGCAACTCCCGCGGCGACCCGCGGCGCGTGAACTGCATCTCCAGTGTCGCGCCGTTGCACCACACCTGCGCGGCCACGCCCTCGACCGTCAGCACGCAATGTTCGCAATGCGACGGATACGACACCGCCAGCGGCGAGCCGCGCTCCAGCGCCTCGACGGCATCGATCACCGCCTCCACTTGCACGCCACGGCCGAGGTCGAAGACCAGCCCGGTGAACTGCCCCGCGAACACGTCGTCGAGCTCCGGCCGCGCAAGAGTCTCGGGCGTGCGAAACTGGAGCAGTGTGCGCGTGAGGATAAACTCCGCCGGGTTGTAGTCGGCCAGCGCGTAGTGGAGCGTGAACGTGAAATCGCGCGCCGTGACCGTCGCGTGCGGCGCCGCGACTTCGAGCGCCAGCTCGGCGCGCTTGTATCCGAACGCCGCGCGCACCTTTTGAAAATAATCCTCACCCTCGGCCGCGAGTTCGTCGGCGCAGAGCTTGGCGAGAAAAGCGACCGTCGCGGCGTTGAGCGCATCGGGCACGGTGTGATGCGGTTTCTTGAATCCGCGCAGGTTTTTCACCGGCCCCGTGCTGCGCCCGACGAAACTCAGGCGTTCGCCGAGCGAGAAGGAGGCGGGTTTGGGCGGAGACGGCACGCGCGCATTGAGGCGGGCCAAGCGGCGGGAGGCAAGGAGCGGACACGCAAAAGCGGCGGTCCTTGCGGACCGCCGCCCTTGCTTTCGTTACCCCTGTTGCTGGCGGAAAGTTTACGCGGTCACCGGCGGGGCGTTGCGTTCGCCGCGGAAGAGGCTCACGAGGCCGATGACGATCAGGACGGGGATCCAGATCGGCGACAGCGCGACGGCGAAGGCGAGGACCACGGCGGCAAGCACGGCGAGGAGCGAGATGCCCACGGCGCCGAGCACGACGGCGGCGAGGAGGCCCGCGAGGGCCAGGAAGAACAGCACGGGGCTGAACTTGATCGCGATGACGAGGAGCACCGCGACGAGGAGGATTTTCAGGAAAGTTTTCATGGTGCTGAGAGAACACGGCACCCCGCGGAAAAGTTGCAGCGCCGGAAAACAAAACGGCCCGCCGGAAGGGGCGGGCCGGGTGCGGCGGGAGGGCAAGTGCCGGAGCCTCAACGGCCCGGCACGGGCGTGGTCGTGCGCGCGGGCGCGGCCTTGCCGCTCATCACGGACTCGACGGCGCGAAGGAAGGAATCGCTCAGCAGATTGACGGTCATGTCCTGCGGCAGATAGCCGGAGATGTTCTTGAAGGCGTCGCTCATCGACTTCGCCACCTCGATGCGCACAAAGGCTTCGGAGCCCTCGGCGGAGTAAGCGCCGAGCTTGAGCTTGGTCGCCTCGGCCTCGGCCTTGCCGAGCGCCTCGATGGCCTGCGCGCGGAGGGTAGCGGCTTCCTGTTCGCCTTGGGCGGCGAGGACGTTGCGAACCTTGTCGGCCTTGGCGGCGAGTTCGACGCGCTCGGCGGCGGCGGTGGCATCGAGCACCTGCTGCTCGGCCTGCTTCTGCGCCATCAGGATGCCGACTTCCTTGTCGCGTTTGGCGTCGACGACCGCCTTTTCAAACGCGGCCTGCGCCTCGGCCTTCGCGCGGTCGGCCTTGGCCTCGGCGGCGCGCGTCTCCTCGATGGCGCGGAGGCGTTCCTGCACGGCGACCTGGCGCGCCTTGATCTGCTCGACGTAGGCGGGATCGAGGCCGATGTGCTCGATGACGAAATTCTCCACGATGACGCCGCGTTTGCGCAACTCGGCGTCGGGCGCCATCAGCGCGGTGGAGATGTCGCTCTGCAATTTCACGAGGCCCTCGCCCGAGTAGGCGTCGAGCGCGGTGCGGGTGGTGGCCTTGTCCTTGACGACGCGCATGAGCTCGGGGCGGAGAATTTTTTCCTCCACGTTGCCGCGAACAGTCTTGTGCATTTCCACGACGAACACCGGATCGCGGCGCCAGCGGATGTTGAGCGAGATGCGCATGTCCTGTCCCTCGGAGGATTGCACGAGGTAACTGTCGCGGCGGCGGCCCTCGCCGAATGTCTCGTTCGCCTGGTCGTTCATCACGAAGACCTGCGAGGACATGTCGTAGATGAAGACTTTCTGGGTGAAACCGGGGAAGAGGATGTAGGTCTTCGGCTGGAGCGGGTCGGCCTCCACGCCGCCGTCCCAGGTTTCCTTCACGCCGATCTCGTTGCCCTCGACGGTGACGATGTCGACGATGAAGACGCTGGCGAGCAGCACGACGATGAGGACGACGCCGGAGGCGACGAGGGTGATGATTTGTTTCATGGCGTTGGGGACGGGAGAGACGGAGTTCATCAGCGGCGGTGGCGGTTGCGCAGGAGCAGCAGGGTGCAGGCTCCCAGATAGACGACGAAGAGCAGGCCGATGACGGGCAGCAACAGGCGCAGCAGGTTGTTCTTGAGGAACAACGCCAGCGCCAGCACCACCAGCCAGGCCCCGAGGAAGGCCACGACTATTCTCCAGGAGAATGGATTCCTCGGCTCCAGTTCGATCACCGGTTCCTTGTCGGACATTGCAGGGAAATAAAGAGCCCGCGCCGCGCCGCCGCCAAGCGTGGAATTCATTTCCGGCGGTATAATCCGCCGTCGCGTTTGCAGTCCGCGCGTCTCCGGCGTTGTGCCCGGCGCGCGCGCTGTTTTGCTCACGCCGCGTGAATCCCGTCCCCGTCCCCGTCGTCTGCGCCGTGATCGAACGCAGCGGGCGCGTGCTGCTCGCGCAACGGCCGCCGCACAAGCTGCTGCCGCTGAAATGGGAATTCGCCGGCGGCAAGGTCGAGCCCGGGGAGGACCCAGCCGCGGCCATCGTCCGCGAGATCCGCGAGGAGCTCGGCGTGGAGGTGCGCGTCACGCAGGCGCTGCCGTCCTTCGTGCACGACTACGGCCGCGTTGTGATCGAGATGATCCCCTTCGTCTGCGCGCTCGCCGACCCCGCCGCCGAGCCGCATGCCCACGAACACATCGCGCTCGCCTGGGTTCGCCCGGAGGAATTTTCCGCCTACGACCTCGCCGCCGCGGACTGGCCGGTCATCGCAGCTTATGAGCGACTCCGCACGCGCGACTGACGCGGCGTGGCGCCGTGTTCGCGGTTGCGCGCGGACCGCGCTCCCATAGGGTGCCCGGTCTCCGCCATGAGCACCGCGACCAAAAAGCCGACTTTTCAGTGGGATGATCCGTTCCTCCTCGAGGACCAGTTGACCGAAGAAGAGCGCATGGTGCGCGACTCCGCGCGCGACTACTGCCAGGGGCAGCTCATGCCTGGCATCATCGAGGCGAACCGCCACGAAACCTTCGACCGCGGCATCATCACCGGCTTCGGCTCCCTCGGCCTGCTCGGCGCCACCATCAACGGCTACGACTGCGCCGGCGTCAGCTACGTCGCCTACGGCCTCATCGCGCGCGAGGTGGAGCGCGTCGATTCCGGCTACCGCTCCGTCATGAGCGTGCAGTCGTCGCTCGTGATGTTCCCCATCCACGCCTACGGCAACGAGGAGCAGCGCCAGCGTTTCCTCCCGCGCCTCGCCAAGGGCGAACTCGTCGGCTGCTTCGGCCTGACCGAGCCGGGCTCCGGCTCCGACCCCGGCAGCATGACCACGCGCGCGCGCAAGGTGGACGGCGGCTTCAAGCTCAGCGGCACCAAGACCTGGATCACCAACTCGCCCATCGCCGACGTGTTCGTCGTCTGGGCCAAGGACGACAACAGCGAGATCCGCGGCTTCATCCTGGAAAAGGGCATGGCCGGGCTCAGCGCGCCGAAGATCGACGGCAAATTCTCCCTCCGCGCCTCGCCCACCGGCATGATCGTGATGGAGGACGTGTTCGTGCCCGAGGCGAACCTGCTGCCCAACGTCAAGGGCCTCAAGGGCCCGCTCGGCTGCCTGACGAAGGCGCGCTACGGCATCGCGTGGGGCGCGCTCGGCGCCGCGGAGTTCTGCTGGCACGCCGCCCGCCAATACACGCTCGACCGCAAGCAATTCGGCCGCCCGCTCGCGGCCAACCAGCTCATCCAGCTCAAGCTCGCGAACATGCAGACCGAAATCACGCTCGGCCTGCAGGCGGCGCTGCGCGTCGGCCGTTTGATGGACGAGGGTCGCGCCACGCCGGAGATGGTCTCGCTCGTGAAGCGCAATTCCTGCGGCAAGGCCCTCGACATCGCCCGCCTCGCCCGCGACATGCACGGCGGCAACGGCATCGT
>CAYYVB010000019.1:0-18513 GCA_964475035.1 uncultured Opitutaceae bacterium
GCGTGCTCGCCGCCCAGACCGACCTCGGCCGCCTCATCCGCCCCTTCGTCAACGAACCCTTCCCCGCCTTCGAGCCCGATATCGTTTTCCGCGAGCCCTTCTCCTTGGAACCCTACGGCATCAAGGGCACAGTCCTGCCCACGCCCGGCCACACCGCCGGCTCCTGCTCCGTCGTGCTCGCCTCCGGCGAGGCGATCATTGGCGACGTTCTCCGCGGCTCCATGCTCTGGCCCAACCGCGCCCGCCCTCACTTCTTCTGCAACGACACCGACCTCAACACGCGCAGCATCGCCCGCCTCGCGCGCGAAGGCCTGCTCCGCTGTCACCCCGGTCACTTCGGCAGCTTCCCGGGCGCCGAGCTCGGCCGGTTCCTCTCCACCGCCGACGGCCAGCTGCTCGAGTTTTCGGGCGAACCGGTGTGACAAACGGGGCCGGTTGCGACCGGCCCGGCGCCCTGTCATCCGCGTCACGCCCCGTGCCCGCGCTTGCGACGCGCCCGCCGCCGCGACAACACTCCGCCGTGCCCGCGAAAATCGCCTTCCTCGGTTCCGGCCGTCTCGCCTCCGCCATCGTGCGCGGCCTCCTCGCCCGCGGCGTCGCCGCGCCCGCCGACCTCGCTTGCACCAGCAAGGGCGGCGACTCTGCCCTCCGCCTCGCCGCCGCCACCGGCATCGCCCACGAACCCGACCTCGCCGCGCTGCTCGCGCCGGCCGACGTCGTGATCGTCGCCTTCAAGCCGCAATCCCTCGCCGCCGCCGACCTGCGCCTCGGGGAACTCACCCGCGCCAAGCTCGTCATCTCGCTTCTCGCCGGCAAACGCCTCGCCCGACTCGCGCAGACTTTTCCGCACGCGCGGAACATTGTCCGCACGATGCCCAACACGCCCGCCGCCATCGGCGCCGGCATCACGCCGTATTGCCCGCTCGCGCCGCTCACGACCGCCGACCGTGCGCAGGTCGAGGCGCTGCTCGGCGCGCTCGGCGAACACCTCGAACTCGCCGAGGAACACCTCGACGCGGTAACCGCGCTCAGCGCCGGTGGACCGGCCTTCCTCTACGAGTTCACCGCCGCGCTCCGCGAGGCGGGTGTCGCCGCCGGCCTGCCGCCCGACGTGGCCGCGCGCCTCGCCACGCAGACGATCATCGGCTCCGCGCAACTGCTCGCGCACACCCGCACCGATCCCGAGGCCTTGCGCGACCAAGTCGTTTCGCCCAACGGCACGACCTTCGCCGGTCTGCAGGTGATGCAACAGCGCGAGTTCCGCACCCTCATCCGCGACACGATCCTCGCCGCCACCCGCCGGGCCGCGGAGTTGGCACGCGATTGACCGTCGCCATCACGCTGCGCTTGCCGCCCGGCCTCCCGCCCGCACACTCGCGCGCATGGAATTCGGCTGGTGGGAAAAAGACGACGACGGCGTGAAGTGGCAAATCAACGTGCGCTTCCACGGCGGCAACGTCACGTTCATCAAGAAGACCGGCCACCACAACCCGTGGATCGAGTTCGAGGGCGACGACGCGCAATGGGACCGCCTGCTGAAAGAGGCCGAGAAACGCCTCCCGCGTCGCTTGATGAGCCAAAAGGAATTCGACCGCCTCAAAGGCCAGCGTCCGCAGTAGGACCGGGCGGTCGCCGGTCGGATTCCCGCACCAATCTGTAGGTGGCGCGCTTGCGCGCCGCAAACCGATCACCACCGCGCACGCACCCGCGGCCAGAGATACACGAACGAATCCGCGAAGTCCCCCGGCGCCCGCGCGACCCACGCATCGACCTCCGCCGGCGTGAACCACGCGCCCCTCTCGATCTCGCGCGGATTCAGCGCGAAAGACCCTTCCGCCTCGAGGTCGTAGACCCACACGAATTCCCCGCCTGTCTCCGCGCGCGGCTCGACCTTGAACAAGCGACGCGGCTGCCACTGAAGCGCAGCGTTTCCCGACCCCGCCGGTTCCGGCACCTGCAATCCCAGCTCCTCCTCCAACTCCCGCCGCACCGTCACGTCGTAATCGTCCCCCGCCGCGACGTGGCCCGCGCACGAGGAATTCCAGCGCCCGGGAAACGTATCCTTCAGTCGCGAGCGCTGATGAAGAAAGACCTGCCCCGCCGCGTTGCGCACGAACACATGCACCGCGCGATGCCGCCACCCGCGCGCGTGCACTTCCCGCCGCGTCGCACGCCCGACCACGCGATCCGCTTCGTCCACCACGTCGAATAGCTCGTCCAGATTTTGTCCCACGCCGCCACCGTGCCACGCCTCCTCTCCGCGCGCAATCCCGCGACCAATCCCCGCTGCGGCTTCCGGCGACCCGCTCGACCATCCTCACGGGGTCCGGCTTGGAAGTTTGATTTGTCTTTCGCCGGCTTTCCGGTGTTTCGTGAGCCTCTTTCCCTTTTCCCATGGCCAAAATCGAAGTCAGCCAAGTCGCCGAGATCCTCAAGAAGCACAAGATCGAGCCCGAGCTCCTCCGCGAGATCGTCGAGGCGATGAACGAGGCCACGCAGCCCGCCGCCGACGAGGACATCAAGCCGCCGGCGCCCAAGAAACAGTTCGTCGTCCTCCTCTCCGATCCCGAAGGCAAGCTGCCGAAGAAGGACCTTGTCGGCTGGGTCGTGCAGATCCCGGAAAACGCCAGCCCCTACTCGACCACCGACCGCATCTTCAAGGGCGCCTACGATTTCAACGCCTCCAAGCGCGGCCGCATGCTGCCGGTCAAATCCGTCGGCGAAGCTCTCGAAAGCGCGAGCGCCAAGTATTTCAAAGAGTCCGAACTCTGGGTGAAAACCAAACTTCCCGTCGCCGTCGTCGTCACCGACAACGTGCTGCCGAAAGACGAGTTCAAGGTGGAGAAGGTGGACCGCCGTCGTCGCGACGAGTCGGACGACGAGTAAGTCCCACACGCGTCGCGCCCTGTCGCGAGTCGGAATACCTCCCCACTTTGTAGTGTGCCGCGGCGTGCGCTTTTCCAGTCTCCGCGCCTTGTCCGCCGACGCCCCCCCAATGGGGTGAAAATGGTCCGCCCCCCTCGCCAAGTGGCGCGGGAATCGGCATACTGATCGGGCAGTGCCGGGAACATCCCGGCCTGGCTCCGCCACCCCCATGCGGCGGAGACTCCCCTTCGTCGTTGCTGCCCATGACTTCCACCCCGCCGCTTTTCCGCCTCGGTCTCGCCCTCGCATCGGTTGCCCTCGCGGCTTCGTTCACCTCGGCCACCGAGCGTTGGGAGGACCCGGCGGTTTTCCGGATCAACAAGCTCGCGCCGCGCGCCTCGCTCGTGGCGTTCCCCGATGCGGCTTCGGCCCGTCCCGGTGCGCGGACGCCGTCGCCGTGGGTGCAGTCGCTCAACGGCGCGTGGCAGTTCCACCACGTCGGCCACCCCGACGCCGCGCCCATGGGCTTCGAGCGGGATGATTTCAACGCCGCGGGCTGGGCCGCGATCCCGGTGCCGTCGAATTGGCAGATGCACGGCTACGGCCGGCCGCATTACACGAATATCACCTACCCCTTCGCGAAAAACCCGCCGCTCGTCATGGGTGAGCCACCGGGCCATTTCACCACGTTCCCGCTCGCGAACCGCAACCAGGTCGGCTCCTACCGCCGCACCTTCACCGTGCCGGAAGCGTGGGCGGGACGGCGCGTCATCATCCATTTCGCGGGCGTCGACAGCACGCTCGAGCTCTGGCTAAACGGCACCTTCGTCGGTTACTCCGAGGACAGCCGCACACCGGCCGAGTTCGATCTCACGCCGCACCTGCGCCCCGGCGAAAACCTGCTCGCCGCGCGCGTGTTCCAGTATTCGGACGGATCTTACCTCGAGGATCAGGATATGTGGCGCCTGTCGGGCATTTACCGCGACGTCTTTCTCCGCAGCGAGGCGCCGGTCGACCTCGCCGACCTCGAACTGCGCCCCGGTCTCGAGGACGACTACACGACCGGCACCTTGCGCTTCCGACCGACGGTGGCCAACCACACCGCCGCCGCGACCGAGGTCGAGGTGAAGCTCGAACTCGCCGATCCGAGCGGTGCACTCGTGCGCACGGTGGAGCTCACGCTCGCGATTCCGGCGCACGGCCAAGCCAGCCTCGATCACATGCTGCCGGCCTTGCCCGGCGTCGCACGCTGGAGCGCCGAGACGCCCGCCCTCTATGAGGCGACGGTCACGCTCTCCTCCGCCGGACACACGATCTCCGTCCACAAGATCCGCACGGGTTTCCGCCGCAGTGAGATCAAGGACGGCCAGTTCCTCGTCAACGGCCAGGCCGTGCTCATCAAGGGCGTCAACCGCCACGAGATCGATCCTCGCGGCGGCCATCATGTCACGGTCGAGAGCATGCGCCAGGATCTGAGCCTGATGAAGCGCTACAACTTCAACGCCGTGCGTTGCGCGCACTACCCCAACGAGCCGGCGCTCTACGAACTTTGCGACGAACTCGGCCTCTACGTTGTGGACGAGGCGAACATCGAGAGCCACGGCATGGGCTTCGGCCCCGACGCCAACGATCTCGCCCGCGATCCGGCCTGGGGACCTGCCCACCTCGACCGCATCCGCAACATGGCCGAGGTGAACAAGAATCACCCCAGCATCGTCATATGGTCCCTCGGCAACGAGTCCGGCGACGGCATCAACTTCTCCTCCGCCGCCGCGTGGCTGCGCGAGCGCGATCCGTCGCGCCCGATCATGTCGGAGCAGGCGCGCGAGCGCCCGCACGTCGACCTCATTACGCCGATGTATGCCTCAGTCGCCGAGGTGGCGCAGTTCGCCAAGCGCGAAAGCCGTAAGCCCCTCGCCGAGCAACGCCCGCTGATCCAGTGCGAATACAATCACGCGATGGGGAACAGCTCGGGTAATTTCGTCGAGTATTGGGATCTCCATCGTCGCGAGCGCCTGCTGCAGGGCGGATTCATCTGGGACTGGGTCGACCAAGGTCTGCTCAGTCACAAGCAGGCTGCCGACGCGGTGCGAGACACGTCGCCGCTCGCGCAACCGACGCACCTCTTCGGCACGCTCGACAAAGAACAGGGTCTCGTCGCCGGCGCCGTGCATATCATGCCCGCCACGGGTTTCACGACCGCCACGCGGCTCGGCCTGCGCGCGGAGTTCCGCGGCAACGCCACGCGCGCGCCGAATCCCGCCAGCCCCGACGATGTCGGCCAGCCGCGGCTCGTGCTCGATCAGGCCGGGCGGTTCTCGTTCGGCGTCGATCAGTTCCAACGCTTCTTCTTCCTCCAGCTCCAGCTCGACTCTGGCATGGTCCAGACGCAAGCCGAGCTACCGGCGGACTGGCTCTCCACCTTCCATACCTACGAGGCCGACTACGATGGCAAACGCGTGCAGCTCCGCCTCGACGGCCGCGTCGTTGCCGAGCGCCCCGCCAGCGGCGCCGTCACCAGCTCCGCGGAATCCGTCGGCCTTGGTTACAGCCCCGAGCGGCCCGATCGCCGTTTCCTCGGCGCGATCAAGTCGGTCGCGGTCAACGGCGACGCCGGCATCCTGCTCGAACTCGACCTCGTCGCCGCCGCGCATGCGCCCGCGACGCGTCCGTTCTTCGCCTACGGCGGCGATTTCAACGACCAGCCCAACGACAACAGTTTTTGCTTCAACGGCATGGTGATGGCCGACCGCACGCCGAGCCCCCAGATGCCGACCGTGTTCAAGGTCCAACAGAACATTCACACCTCGCTCGTCGCCGCCGACACGCGCCGGGTGAGCCTGCGCGTGTTCAACGAGAATTTCTTCCAGTCGCTCGACACCTTCACCGGCGAGTGGGAACTCACCGCCGACGGCGTGTCAGTCGCGCGCGGCGCGCTCGCGCTGCCGTCGATCGCACCGCAGACTGCGGCCACGGTCGAGATCGCGTTGCCCGAGGATTTCACGCCGCAGCCGCAGACCGAGTATCACCTCCGCGCCGAATACCGGCAGGCCGCCGCCACGCCCTGGGCCGAGGCCGGCGCCGTCGTCGCGTGGGACCAGGTCGAAATGCCCTTCAGCACGCGCGGCGCCCCGGCGCTGCTCGCCACGCAAGGCGAGTTGCGCGTCGAAACAAGCGAAGGCTTCACCCGCGTCACCGTCGGCGCGACAAGCTATCGATTCAACGACCGCACGGGCGCGATCGACCAGATCGGTGCCGCCGGCCAGGACCTGCTCGCCTCGCCGCTGCGGTTGAATTTCTGGCGTCCGCCGACCAACAACGACGAGGGCGCGAAGCTGAACTCGAGCCTCGCCGTCTGGCGCCACGCCGGTCCGCACGCGCGCGTCACGTCCCGCGAACTCGTCCCGGGCGACGACGCCGTCGAGCTGCGTTACGGGCTGGCGATCCCGGTCGGAGAAAGCACGGCGCAGGTCACCTACCGTGTGCACCGTTCCGGTCAGGCGGCCGTCGCCGTGCAGTTCAATCCGGTCGGCGAAAAGTTGCCGATGATCCCGCGCCTCGGTTTCGCCGCGACGCTGCCGAAGGCGTTCGCCAACGTCACTTGGTTCGGCCTCGGGCCCAGCGAGAACTATGTCGACCGCCGCGCGGGCGCATGGGTGGGCGTGTTCGACGGCACGGTGAGGTCGCTCTTCCATTACTACGGCGATCCCCAGGAGTCGGGCCAACGCACGCACGTGCGCCGAGTGAGCTTCACGCGCGACGGCGGCGCGGGTCTGCACGTCGCGGCGACCGGCGAGCACCTGCTCGAATTCGGCGCCTATCCCGGCCTCGCGGCTGACCTCGAGATCGCGCGCCACCCGATCGACCTACCTGAGCGCGACGTCGTGACGATCAATCTCGACCACCGTCAGATGGGCGTCGGCGGCACGAATTCCTGGGGCGCGTTGCCGCTCGGCCAATACCAGATCCCCGCGCGCGGCGAGTATCGGTTTTCATTCCTCCTCACGCCCGCCGCGCCGTGAGGACGCGGGGGGCGGCGGCGTCAGCGCAAGCCGAAGGCCTCGGGCCGCAGGTCGCGCGCGCGCAACGCGGCGCGCACGGCGTCGAGGTCGAGCTGGGCGCCGGGTTTCACGCCGCGGTCCTTGAACCAGCCTTGGTTCACCTCGAGGGCGAACTTCAGGTCCCGGGCGCGCGACCGGACGCTGCGTTCGTCGAGCGGATGCAGCGGGTAGATCTCGCGCAGCACGCCCTGCGCGTCGAAAAAGGCGATGTCGAGCGGGATGGTGGTGTTGCGCATCCAGAAACTCATCTGCTCCGGGCGCGGAAAAACGAACAACATGCCGTCATCGCGCCCGAGTGACTGGCGGAACATGAGCCCGCGCTCCACCTCGGGCGGCAGCGCCGCGATCTGCATGCGCACGGTCTGCGTCCCAACCTTGATGGGGAAAAAATCGTTCACGGTCTTGGGCGCGGTGTGCGCGGCGGGTTGCTCGCCGCAGGAGGCAAGCGTCGTGACGAGCAGGGCGGCACCAAGCAGGGCGGGCAGGAGACGGGAAAACATTTTTGCGTTTTAAGTCGAAGCATGGCTAGACAGCTGCTCCCAAAACTCAATCCCTCACTCGCGTGCCGACGCTCCCGCCTCCCCTCCTCTACACCGACACCCAGGTCAGCCCCGACATGCTCTACTTCGGGCGCGTGGAGGTGCACGACCCATTCGTCGCCTTCGGCGCCAAAGGGAAGAAGATCACGGTGCAGAGCGCCCTCGAGTTCGGCCGCGTGAAGCGCACGAGCGCCTTCGACGTCGTGCTCCCGCGTGAGGAGTGGATGGAGCGCGCGAAGCAAAAATACGGCTCCGCCGCGGGCATCGCGGAGATGATCGCCTGCCTCGCGCACGCGCACGGCCAGAAGCGCTTCCGCGTTTCGCCGGAGTTTCCCGCCGCACTTTACCTCAAGTTGCGCGACCTCGGCCTCAAACTCGAGTTCCCCCGCGGCTTGCTGTTCCCGGAGCGCGAGATCAAGACCGCTGCCGAGTGCGCGCACATCCGCGAGGGCAACCGCCTCGCCGCCGTCGGATTCACGGTCGTGGAAAACGTCCTTCGCGCCGCCAAAATCAAAGGGCGCACGCTCGTCCATCAGGGCAAGCCGCTCACGTCGGAGCGCCTGCGCTTCCTCATCGAGGTCGCGATCAAGGAACAGGGCGGCGACGCCCGCGACACCATCGTCGCCGGCGGCGACCAAGCCTGCGACCCGCACGAGCGCGGCTCGGGGCCGTTGCGTCCGCACGAGCTTATCATCGTCGATATTTTTCCGCGGCACGTGAAGAGCGGCTACCACGGCGACATGACGCGCACCTACATCAAGGGCCGCCCGCGCGAGGTGCAGCGCCGCATGGTCGCCACGGTGCGCGAGGCGCAGCTTGCGGCCCTGCGCGTGATGCGCGCGGACGCCGACGGACGCGACGTGCACCAGGCCGTCGTGGACACGTTCACGGAGGCCGGCTATGAGACGAAGCGCGGCGCGAACGGCGCGACGGGCTTCATCCACGGCACCGGCCACGGCCTCGGGCTCGCGGTGCACGATCCGGGTCGCATCGGTCCCGTCCCGGCGCGGATGCCGCGCGGTGCCGTGCTCACGGTCGAGCCCGGTCTCTATTACCCGGGCATGGGCGGTTGCCGTTGGGAGGACGTCGTCCAAGTCACCGCCACCGGCGTAAAGCTGCTCTCGCGTCATCCCTACGTCTGGGAGATTCGCTGAATTTTTCCTGCTCCGTTTTACCAATGAAATCCCTGCTCAAAAAAATCTCCAAGCTGCGCGTCCTCGTCGTCGGCGACGTCATGCTCGACCACGACATCTGGGGCGAATCCACCCGCCTCTCGCCGGAGGCGCCCGTCCCGGTGATCGACGTGCAGAACGACACGTTCACGGCCGGCGGTGCCGGCAACGTCGCGCTCAACATCGCCTCCCTCGGCGCGCAGGCCAGTGTCGCCGGATTCTTCGGCCGGGACGACGCCGGCAAACGCCTCAGCGGCATCCTGACGCAGAAGGGTATCAGCATCATCCCGACACCCGGCACCGGGGCGACGATCGTGAAGACGCGCGTGCTCTCACGCCGCCAGCAGGTCTGCCGCCTCGACCGCGAATCGCCGCAGCACGACTATGCCATCGATCCCGCCGAGTTCACCGCGCTCTTCGACAAGGCCGTGCGCGCGTGCGACGCGGTCATCTTCGCCGACTACGCCAAGGGTCTGCTCACGGACGAACTCGTCGCCAAGATCACCGGCATGGCGCGCGAGCATGGAAAACTCGTCGCCGTCGACCCGAAGCCGCGCCGCAAGCTCAAGTTCCACGCGCCCGACGTGCTCGCGCCCAACCGCAAGGAGGCGCTCCAGCTTGCCGGCATCGAGCAGGAGGCACACCAGCCCTTCCTCGCCGCCGAGGTCTGCGCGCGCATCTACGAGCAATACCGCCCGCAGCACCTTGCCATCACGCTGAGCGAGGAAGGCATGCTCCTCTCCCACCAGGGTCGCGCCGGGCGCATTATCCCGACCGTGCCCCGCGCCGTGTTCGACATCGCCGGCACAAGCGAGGCCGTGATCGCTTCGCTCA
This sequence comes from uncultured Opitutaceae bacterium, assembly GCA_964475035.1. Classification (GTDB taxonomy): domain Bacteria; phylum Verrucomicrobiota; class Verrucomicrobiia; order Opitutales; family Opitutaceae; genus Didemnitutus. The sequence goes on from CAYYVB010000019.1 coordinate 9,472, forward strand.
CGCTGGCCCTCGGCGCGGGCGCCGTGCTCGAGGAGGCCGCGCAACTCGCCAACACCGCCGCCGGCATCGTCGGCGGGAAAAGCGGCACGGCCACCGTCACGCCGAAGGAGATCCTCGCCGAGGTCGCCGAGGAGGATTGAGCGCGCGGCCATGCCCGAGCTGGCCGAAGTCGAGTTCTACCGCCGCCGCTGGGCCGCCGGTCACGGCGACCGCATCACCGCCGTGCTCGTGCACGATCGCGCGCGCCTCTTCCGCGACTGCGACCCGCGCGCCCTCGTGCGCGGGTTGAAGGGTGCGACGCTGCGCGACTCGGCCGCGGCTGCGAAGCAGATGCTCTTCCGCTGCGGCGCGCGGAAATGGCTCGGCATTCACCTCGGCATGAGCGGCGAGCTGCGCGTCGAGCCGGCCGATTATTCACCCGCGAAGCACGATCACCTCGTCCTGCGGCAGGCGCGGCGCTCGCTCGTGTTCACCGATCCGCGGATGTTCGGCGCCGTGCTCTGGCACGAGGGCGCCCAGCCGCCCGCGTGGTGGACGGACATCGCACCCGCCGTGCTGTCCGAGGAGTTCACGCCCGCGGTCGTGCGCGATTTTCTGCAACGCCGCCGGCGCGCGCCGATCAAGGCCGTGTTGTTGATGCAGGAGCGCTTCCCCGGCATCGGCAATTGGATGGCCGACGAGATCCTCTGGCGCGCGCGGATCGCCCCGCAGCGCGCCGCCGGCGCGCTCACGGCCGCGGAGCAGCGCACGCTGCACCGCGAGTGCCGGCAGGTCGCGCGGCAGGCGCTCCGCGTCATCGCCGGCGTCGGCGGGAATTTGCCGCCCGATCTGAATGTCCACATCCCCGACACGTGGTTGTTCAACCACCGCTGGGAGAAAGGCGGCCATTGCCCGCGCTGCGCGGCCGCATTGCGCCACGCCACGGTGGGCGGGCGAACGAGTTGCTGGTGCGCAGACTGCCAGCGCTGAACGCACCGCGAGTCGCGACTTCGACGTGGACGCGCCGCATGCGAACCGCTTCGCTCGCGGCATGGCTGGCAAAAAGCAACGTCTCGACGAACTGCTGGTGGCGCGCGGCCTCTGCGCGTCGCGCTCGCAGGCGAAGGCGTTGATCATGTCGGGGCGCGTGCGCCACGGCACGGAGCGGCTCGACAAGCCGGGCAAGGAATTTCCCGCCGACCTCGAGGTCACGATCGACCAGCCGCCGCGCTTCGTCAGCCGCGGCGGCGAGAAGCTGGCCGCGTATCTCGAGCAATTTCCCGTCGACCTCACGGGCGCGCACCTGCTGGATGTCGGCGCCTCGACCGGCGGCTTCACGGATTGCGCGCTGCAAGCTGGTGCCGCCAGCGCGACCTGCGTCGATGTCGGCACGGGGCAGTTGCACGAAAAGCTCCGGCGCGACCCGCGCGTGACGAGCTTGGAAAAGACCAACGCCCGCCACCTCACGCCCGGCAGCCTGCCGCGCGCCGCCTACGACGCCGTGGTGATGGACCTGTCGTTCATCTCGCTGCGCAGCGTGCTGCCGGCAGTGTGGCCGTTCCTGCGGCCCGGCGGCGTCCTGATCGCGCTCGTGAAACCGCAGTTCGAAGCCGGCAAAGCAGAGGTCGATCGCGGCGAGGGCGTCATCCGCGACGACACCGTGCGCGCCCGCGTGCTGGCAGAGGTGCGGGAGTTCGCGCTGCGGGATCTGCCCGGCGCGACGGTGCACGGTGAACGCGAGTGCCCGGTCCACGGCGCAGACGGGAACCGCGAGTTTCTACTGGGTTTGCGCAAAGCCGATTAAGCGTCCTTCAGGGCAGGAAGTGCGCAGAGATTGGTGTTTCCAAGCGCCCGCCGCCGCCGCTAGCTTCGCGCCGTCATGTCGCCCTTCCGCCGCCTCGCGTTTGTCGTGAACCCGGACCGCCCCGGTGCTTCCGAGCTGGCCGACGAGCTGCTCGAGCTGGCCGGGCGAGCCGGCGTAAAGCAGACGAAACTAAGCAAGGGCCGCAAACTCCCGCGCGGCTACTTCAAGGGCTGCGATGCGGTCTGCGTCGTCGGTGGCGACGGCACGCTGCTCGGCGTCGTGCGCGCCGCGGCGCGCGAGGGCATCCCGATCATCGGCGTCAACCGCGGCAGCCTCGGCTTCCTCACCGCCTACTCCGCCGACGAGGCGCGCGCGCAGTTCGCCGCGCTGCTCGGGGGCGACTACCGCATCGCGCGCCGCACCCTGCTCGATTGCAAGGCCGGCCCGGGGCACCACGACATCGCGCTCAACGACGTGCTGATCAAAAACGAGATCAACTCCCGTCTCGTGCGCCTTGAGGTGTATGCCGATGACGAGCTTGTCACCGACTACTACTGCGACGGCATCATCTTCTCCACGCCGACCGGCTCCACCGCCTACAACCTCGCCGCCGGCGGCCCGATCATCCACCCGGGTGCGCGCGCCATCGCGATGACGCCGATCTGCCCGCACACGCTGAGCAACCGGACAATCATCTTCCGCGACAACGTGAAGCTCCGCATCGTCAACCGCACCGAGGAGGCCCGCCTGCTCGTCGCCCTCGACGGCCAGCGCAACTCCGTCGTCACGGGCGGCTCGATCGACATCAGCCTCGCCCCGCGGCGGCTGGCGCTGGTGCGGCCGCGCAACTACTCCCACTTCGCCGTCATGCGCGCGAAGCTCAAGTGGAGCGGTGGATTGACGGAGAAAAAGTGACGCCGGCGGCGTGAACGCGGTGACAAGGATGGTCTGCCTTTGGCTGGCCTTTTGATTTTTCTCGGACTGGCCAGCTGGGGTCGGCCCTACGCCGAAGGGCTGCGGTCAGCGCGATTTTTCTCAGCACAAAAAAGCCCCGGATTTCTCCGGGGCGAAAAAGCTGCGAGGGAAGCTGGGATATCAATTCTGATTCTTCTTGGCCTCTTTCTCGGCCTTCTTGGCCTCACGCTCGGCCTTCTTGGCGTCTTTCTCGGCCTTCTTCTGTTCGGCGATGGCGGCTTTCTCCGCCTTCTTGGCTGCCTTCTCGGCCTTTTGCGCGGCCTCAGCGGCTTCGCGGTCAGCTTTGATCTTCTCGCGCTCGGCCTTGTTGATCTTTCCGTCCTTGTTCTCGTCGTATTTTTCCAGCTCCGCTTGGCGCTTGGCTTCGCGTTCGGCCTTTTTGGCATCAGCGTCGGACTGGGCGACGGCGTTGGTCAGACTGACAGCCAGCGCGAACACGCCGGCGAGGAGGTATCGAAGAATGCGGGGGTTCATACCCGCCCAGATTGGCGCGCAAGTGAGGCAAGGCAAGCCGACCAAGCCTGAAAAAACGGGCGCTTTCAGGGCTTGACCACCAGTTGCACGCGGGCCTCCGGAACGAAGTAGCGCAGGGCGAACTGCCGGAGATCGTCGCGCGTGACCGCATCGATCCGCCCGTCGTAGTGGCGCCAGTCGTTGACGGGCAGTCCGTAGACGGCGTTTAGCGCGGCCTGCATGGCGCGGGCAGAGTTGGTCTGCATCGCCATGCGCTTGCCGGCCTTGAGGCGGGTCTGGCAGCGGCGCAACTCCTCGGGCGTCACGCCGCCGGACTGCACGCGCGCGATCTCGCGGGCGAATTCCTCCAGCACCTCCGCGTGGCGCTCCGGGCTCGTGCCGGCAAAGAAGGCGAACATGCCGTGCGCGAGGCCGGTGACGCGGCTCGACCGCACGAAATACGCGAGGCTCTTCTCCTCGCGCACGCGCTCGAAGAGTCGCGACGACATGCCACTGAAGAGTTCGTCGGCCACTTCGCCGACATAAAAATCCGGCGCATGCAGGCCCGGACCGGGGAAGGCCTGGAACACGACCGCCTGCTGGCGCGGTTGCGTCTCGACGAAGTCGCCCTGGTTCGCCGGTGCCGCGGGCGTCGGCGGCGTGACGGTGCCGCGCGGCAGGCGCGCGAGGAAGGCCTTCAGCTGCGGGACAAGGCTCTTGCGGTCGAAGTCGCCCGCGACGGCGAGCACGGCGTTGCCCGCGACGGCGAGGCGCGCGTGGAGCTGCTTCAGGTCGGCGAGCGTGATGGCCTTGAGGCCGGCCTCGTCGCCGACGCTCTCCACGGCGAGCGGGTGGGCGCCGAAGAATTTCGCGCGCACTTTTTTCCGGCCGAGCGTGACGACGTCATCGAGCGACTCGCGCAGGCCGGCGAGTGCGCCTTCGCGCTCGATCTCGAGCCGCGAGGCGAGGAAAGCGGGGCGGAGCGTCGCGTCGGCGATCAGCTCGAGCGCGAGCGCGGCGTCGCCCGGCAATACCTCGGCTTGCAGGCCGAAACTGTTGTTGCCGGAGAAATCCTGAAAGGTGCCGCCAACCTGCTCGATGGCGCGAGCGACTTCCTCGGCGGAGCGGCGACGGGTGTCCTTAGCGAGCAACGTGGCGAGGAGCGCGTTGAGGCCGCGGCGACCGGCGGGCTCGAAGAGCGCGCCGCCGCCGAACGCGAGGCGGAGGTGCAGGTTGGGCAGCTGCCGGTTTTCCTGGAGGAGGAGGCGCGCGCCGTTAGGCAGTTTGATCTCCTCGAAGTCGAGCGATGCGGCGCTAGAGGTTGCGGCGGCCTTCGGCGCGGCGGCGGACTCGCGCGGGTTGGAGGAGACGACGGTGAGCCGGTCGGAAACGAGAAAGGTCTGCGCGACGCGGCGGAGGTCGGCGGGCGTGAGCGCGGTGAGGCGCTCGAAGTAACGGCGCGTGTAGCCGAGGTCGCCGACGATGACTTCGGCGGCGCCGAGGCGACCGGCCTGACCGGACATGGTCTTGCGCATGTTGACCTCGGCGGTGACGGCCTGGCGCACGGCCTTCGCGAGGGCGCGGGCGTCGAGGCCGCGTTGCGCGACACGGTCGATGACGCGCAAGACGGCGGCCTCGGCGGCGGCGCGTTGGCCGGGATCGGCGAGGTAGGAGACGTAGAAGAGTCCGCTCGTGCCGGGGCTCCACGTCATCGCGTCGATCGTGTGCACGAGGCGCGCCTTTTCGCGGACTTCCTGCCAGAGGAGCGAGCTGTCGCCATGGCCGAGCACCATTGCGAGCAGGTCGAGCGCGGGGAGGTCGGGATGCGTGAGAGCGGGGATTTGCCAGCCGAGTCCGGCGCGGGCGACGGTGACGTCCTCGAAGAGGTGTTGGTCGCGGCGCGAGAGTTGCGGCGGCTCGTCGGGCACGAGGACGGGGGCGAGACGGCGGCGCGGGACGGAACCGAAATGTTGCGCGATGGCGGCGCGGGTGGCGGCGGGTTCGAAGTCGCCGACGATGACGAGTGTCAGGTTGTTGGGCGCGTAGCGCTCGCGGTAGTAGGCGAGCAGGTCGTCGCGCGTCACGGCGGCGAAGACATCGCGATGGCCGATGATGGGCTGGCGATACGGGTGAACGCGGTAGGCGGTTTCGAAGAGCGCCTGGCCGAGGCGCTGGTCGGGATCGTCGAGACACATGTCGATCTCGCGGAGGATGACGTCCTTTTCCTTGGTCACTTCGTCGGCCGGGAGCGTCGAGCGCAACGTGGCATCGGCGAGGAGATCGATGGCGACGGCCGTGTGCTCGGCGGGGAGATCGATGTAATAGACGGTGCGGTCGAAGGTCGTGTAGGCGTTGATGTAACCGCCATGAGCTTGGACAGTGGCGGAGATCTCGCGGCCGGCGCGTCGCTCGGTGCCTTTGAAGAGCATGTGCTCGAGATAATGCGAGAGGCCGGCACCGAGGTGCGCGCCTTCGTGGATGCTGCCGGTCTTCACCCAGACTTGGACAGAGGCGACGGGCGCGGAGGGGTCGCGCTTGAGGAGGACGGTCAGGCCGTTGGGCAGCGTGGTGCGCTCGATGGGTTCGCGCCAGAGGGATTCGAGCAAGTGCAGGTCGCGCGCCGCGCGGGAAGTCGGGGATTTTTTCGCCATGAAGGGAAGTCAGGGAACGACGCCGGGGCGCGCCGTGGCAAGGCGGCGCTGCGGCCGCGGCTCACTTCCCCGTCACGCCAAGCGAGGAACCGCGCCGCGAGCGGCGGGCGGGCGCGAAGGGTTTCACAAAGGCCTCGTCGAAATCGTAGAGGTCCGCGAAGTCCTCGCGGCGGTCGTTCTCGGTTTTGCTGAAGACCTTGTAGTCGATCAGATTGAAGACGAGGTCGCCGAAGTCGCTGCACCGCGTGATGCCCCAGGCGTTGAGGACGGTCTTGGTCAAAGGCCCGAACTGCTCGAGCGCGTAGACGCGGATGCCTTGCAGGAGCTCGGGGCCGCTCACGTGCTGCGAACGTGACGTGCGCTCAGGCTGGCGCTTCTTGACCTCCTTCACCGTGTGATCGAGCGCCTGGCGAATGAAGGTGTAAGCCCGCCGGTCGAACCGGGGGTCCTCCTTGCAGATAAGCTCCACCACCTCGCTGAATTCCAAATCAGGCATCGTTGGGCGCACTGCTAGCACAGCCGCCGGGCTCGCGCAACTGTGCGACCAAAAAGACCTAGCGCGACAGGGCTGTATTTCCTCTCAACCTGTGCCGGTCGGGACCGATAAACAGTGGACAAAAAAACCGAGTCCCGCCTCGCCTTTGTGACATTTGTTTGCCCTAGTGGTTATTGGTCACTGCTGCATGATTTCTGCCACGCAATCGAATCACCCGCTCTCCGGCACACCTCTCGCCGGCAGCGTCTCACCTGTCGAAGCGGGCTGCGCCCGCCTCCGTGGCGCCGGGATGCGCATCACGAAACCACGTGTCGCCCTGCTGGAGGCCCTCTCCCGGCAAACGAGTCCGGTGCCGATCGAGGAGCTGCACCACCAGCTGGCGCAGGAGTCCTGCGACCTCGTGACGGTTTACCGCTGCCTCGCCGCGTTCGAGGAAGTCGGTCTCGTCCGCCGCAGTTTTCTCCACAACGGCACCAGCCTCTACGAGCTGACCCCGCACGGCACGCCGCAGCACTATCACGTCGTTTGCAAAAGCTGCGGCAAGATCGAGCGCGTGGACTATTTCCCGATCGAGGGCGCCGAACGCCTCCTGCGCGAGCGCGGCTACAAGGCCGTTTCTCACCTCGTCGAGTTCTTCGGCATCTGCCCATCCTGCCAGACGGAGATTCCGGCCCGCGAATCCGCCCCGCCGGCCACGCCGCGGCTCTGAGCCGGCCGGCACGCGCCGCCTGGCAAACCTTTTCCTCTTCCCCAAGCAAAAGGCCGCCCTCTCGGGCGGCCTTTTGAGTTTGGAAATGGAGCCAACAACTGGACTTGAACCAGCGACCCGCGCTTTACGAAAGCGCTGCTCTACCAACTGAGCTATGTTGGCGCAAAGAACGAGAAGGGGCGATTTCGCGCCCCGGCCCGAACGCTGGCAAGCTCGTTTTTTTATTCTCCGCTCCCGCAACCGTCAGGCGACGGCAGCGGCGCGGAAAAGGATCTCGTCGCGGCGACGGCGCGCGACCTCGAGGGATTTGGTCTCAAGGGAAGCGCGGATACGCGACTTGGTGAACGGCGTGGGGTGCACGGTGTAGTGCACATACCACGTGCCGTTGTTGTTCCAGAGGTGGTGGTTGGGGTTGGACGCCCGGACCCGCAGCGACGTGCGCGGGAAGGCAGGGGCGTCGGCCCGCGCCTCGGAAAGCCGGCCCGCAGGGAAGCGGACCGGCATGGTTTCGCAATCGTCGACGGCGGACTCGCCGCTGCCGGTGGTGACTTGGGTGGTTGCGATCATGGTGGGGAAAGGGAGAGCACGCATCATGCCGCGATGGCGGCGGAGGAGGTGTGGGAGAAATGCATTAGGCGTTTGCGGTCGGGAAAAAAAGAAGGCCGCCCGGGGAGGGCGGCCTTTGCTGAAACTTGGGAGAAAATTGGGTTCGGGTTCTCTTAAGTATGCGAAAGCCGCCGCGTCATGGGCGCAAAAAGAATGACCGTCACGAGGGATTTCGTGCACGGGTGATTCAGTTGCCAATGGCGGAGGGACATCATGAAGAGATGCACGTAGGCTGGCCGCGGCGCCGGGCGCCGTCAATGCCGCATCCTTGGTTATGACAAACCAGGCCCCCACCCGCGCACGAGCAAGAGCGACAACGCGCTGATGAGCAGCCACAGCGCACCGCCGAGCGCAAACGGCCGCCAGCCCACGCTGCGCAGCGCCTCGCGCGACAACCCGGCGCCGATGAGGAAGAGCGTCACCGCCAGGCCCGCCTTCGCCGCGCGCACGAGCCACGGATAAAACTCCGCGCCCGCCGGGACGAGGGTCGCCACCGCCGACGCGACCACGAACCAGAGCACGAACCACGGCACGGTCGCGCGCGCCCCCGTGCGATGCATCCGCCACGCCGCGATTGCCACCAAAGGCAGGATCCAAAGCGCCCGCGCCAGTTTCACCGGCACCGCGACCGCGAGCGCTTCCGGCGAAAACCGCGCCGCGGCGCCGACGACGGAGCTCGTGTCGTGGATCGCGATCGCGGCCCACCAGCCGAATTGCTCCGGCGTCAGCCCCGCCCAGCGGCCGAGCACGGGAAAGACGAACAGGCCCACGGCGTTGAGCACGAAGACGCAGCCGAGCGCGACCGACATCGCGCGCGCGTTCGCCCCGAGCACCGGGCCGAGCGCCGCGATGGCGCTGCCGCCGCAGATCGCCGTGCCGGCGGAGATGAGTTGTCCGGCGGTGCGCTCCACCGCCAGCCAGCGCGCGAGCAACGCGCCGGCCGCGAGCGTGCCAAGCAGCGTGACGAGCGTCGTGCCGAGTCCGGTCGAACCGGCGCGCCACACGGCGTCGAGGGAGATTTTGAATGATACGGCGACCACCGAGACTTGCAGGAGATATTTCTGCACCTTCGCCGCGCGCGCCGCATCGCCGTGGCCGATGAACAGCGCGAACAAGAGGCCGGCGAACAGCGCCGTCGGTGGCGTCACGATCGGCAGCGCGCACGCCGCGGCGCCGATCCAGAGCAGGGAGGTTTTCCAGGGTTGCGCGGCCGGGGGCATCGCACACGTTTGCCCGCGTTCCCGGCGCGACTCCAGCCGGGAAAATCGCGTGCTCACCGACCTCTTCGATTACCACCTCCCCGAGCGCCTGATCGCGCAGACGCCGGCCCAGCGGCGCGACCACTCGCGTCTGCTCGTCGTGCATCGCG
>CAYYVB010000020.1:0-17882 GCA_964475035.1 uncultured Opitutaceae bacterium
CACGCTCAGCATTTTTTCGTGTCCATCCGCGGGTTTCGCGGCCAATTCTCGCTGCCGCACCGCATGCACATCGACCGCCCCGGACTCATCGTCGCCGACCAGTGGAAGGACTACCAGCTCCTCGACTGCGGCGACGGCATGAAGCAGGAGCGCTGGGGCGCCTACACGCTCGTGCGGCCCGACCCGCAGATCATCTGGCCGAAGACCGGCGGGCCGGAGTGGAAGGGCTGGGACGGTTTCTACCACCGCAGCGAGAGCGGCGGCGGCAAGTGGGAGTTCCGCACCAAGCTCCCCGACCAGTGGACGATCCGCTACGGCGCGCTGACCTTCCGCATCCACCCGACGAGCTTCAAGCACACCGGCCTCTTCCCCGAGCAGGCGGTGAACTGGGATTGGTTCACGAAAAAAATCCGGGACGCGCGCGCCGCCGGCCGCGAAGTGAGCGTGCTCAACCTCTTCGGCTACACCGGCGCCGCCTCCGTCGCCGCGGCCGCCGCCGGCGCCAGCGTCTGCCACGTCGACGCCGCCGAGGGCATGGTGAAATGGTGCCGCGAGAACGCCGCCCTCTCCGGCCTCGCTGACGCGCCCGTGCGCTACATCGTCGACGACTGCCTGAAATTCGTCCGCCGCGAGATCAAGCGCGGCCGCCGTTACGACGCCATCATCATGGACCCGCCGACCTACGGCCGCGGCAGCACCGGCGAGATGTGGCGGCTCGAGGACCACCTCTGGGAATTGCTCCGCGAGTGCAAACAGGTGCTCAGCGACCGCCCCGTGTTCTTCCTCATCAACGCCTATACCGCCCGCCTGTCGCCGTCGGTTGTCATCAACCTCCTCGACGGCCTGCTGCACGACGCCGGCGGCCGCATCCACGGCGGCGAGGTCGGCCTGCCGATCCAGCGCGACGGCAAGATCCTCCCCTGCGGCATCTACGGCCGCTGGGAGGCGGCGTGAGGCTTGGTGCTTTTGAACCACCGATGAACACAGATGGTCACAGATGGAGCCCACGACTGAGTCCGACTTGATTTTATCTGTGTGCATCTGTGTTCATCTGTGGTTTTCCTGAAACTGCTCTTATGAAAATCATCACCGCCCCCGCCGCTCCCGCCGCCATCGGCCCCTACTCCCACGCGATCCACGCCGGTCCCTTCGTGTTCTGCTCCGGCCAGACGCCCATCGATCCCGCCACCGGCAACCTGGTGACGGGCGACATCGAGGCGCAGACCAAGCAGGTCTTCGAGAACATCAAGGCCGTGCTCGCCGCCGCCGGCTGCACGCTGCAGGACGTCGCCAAGTCCACGGTCTATCTCAAGGACATGGGCGACTTCGCGAAGATGAACGCGATCTACGAAGCCGCCTTCGCCCCGCACAAGCCCGCGCGCACCACCATCCAAGCCGCCAAACTCCCGCGCGACTGCATCGTCGAGATCGAGGTCATCGCCCACAAGGGCTGAGCGCCGCTCCGCGAGACGTTTTTCCGCCCCGCCGCGCCATCGCGCGGCGGGGCTTTTTCTTTTGGTCATCCCAGCGGAACGATCCGGCGCCGGTTGAATGACGCGGCATCCCGACCGGATCCGGTTCGCTGTATTTTGATTCGTCGCTCCGCGGTTTCAGGTGTTTGTTCTTGGTCGTGGTGACTCTCCCTTTCTTCATCGGCGTCGACGGCGGCGGCACGAAGACCGATCTCATTTTGGTCGACGCCACCGGTGCCGTCGTCGCGCGGCACAGCGCGCCCGGTTGCAGCCCGAGCCACGTCGGCGTGGACCGCGCCCGCGCCATCCTCACCGAGGCGTTGGTCACCTTGCGCGGCGACCGGACCATCGCGCGCACGCTCCTATGCATGGCGGGCAGCCCGGCGGCGTGGGCGGAGATCGCGCCGCTGTTGCATAGCTTCGGCCGCGTTGAGACCGACACCGATGCGGCGCCCGTGCTTGAACTCGCCACGGGCGGCGCGCCCGGTCTGGTGCTGCATGCCGGCACGGGCTCGTTCATCGCCGCCCGTGCGCCCGACGGCACCCAACACTATGCCGGCGGACTCGGCTGGCGCTTCGGCGATCCCGGCAGCGCGACCGACATCGGCCGCCGCGCTGTCGCTGCCGCGCTGCTCGAATTGCAGGGCTGGGCGCCAGCCACGGCGCTCGGCGCGGCGTTGAAGGAACACACCGGCCTGCCCGACGCTCCGGCGATCACGCGCTCGTTTTACTCCAACCCTGATGCGAACGCGCACATCGCCGGCTTCGCCCGGCGCGTGATCGAGCTCGCGCCCAGCGGCTGCCGGCCGGCGCAGGTGGCCTTGGCCTCGTCGCTGGCCGACCTGGTCGCGCAGGCGCGGCTGGTCACGGATCGGCTCTTTGCCGGCGCGGAGGAAATCGCCTGTGGCGTCAGCGGGCCGTTGCTCAACGGCGAAGCCGCACGCTACGCCCTGATCGCCCTGGCGCAGACGCACGGCTGGCCGGTGCGCTATCGCTTCATCGCCGAACCCCCGATCGAGGGCGTGCGCCGCCTGCTGGTGAAAAAGTAGGACCGGCGGCAGTCGCCGCGAGCACTTGTCTTGCGGTTTGATTTTCCGCGCGCGCGCGGTGTCGTGGGGACACGTGAACGCGACCGCCGCCGCCCCGCTGATCCTCGACGAGCCCGAGTGGCTCGGGCGGCGGCGTGCCCACGAGGCGCGCGTGCGCATCTGGACCGATCCGCACCAAGCCCGGCAGGCGCGCGGCGAGAAGCATCCGGTGGAGGATTTTCTGTGGGAGTATTATTCGTATCGCCCGAGCTGGTTGAAGCGCTGGCATCCGGGGCCGGACGTCGTGCTCCGCGGCGCGGCGGCGCGCGACTACCTGCGCTGGCCCGAATACCGCGAGCACGGCGACGGCGTGGCCGTTGATTGCGCCGCCTTCGACCCGAAGCGCCGCGATTTCCTCCGCTGGCTCTCCGGTTTCTTGCGTAATACGCAAGAAAGGCCGCCGGCCTTCGGGTGTTTCGGGCTGCACGAATGGGCGATGGTCTACCGGCTCGCGCCGGGCAAAGTGCGGCACACGCAGCTGCCGCTGCGTTTGCCGGCCGAGGAGACGGCGCGCGTCCTCGAGTCGCTGCCGGTGCGTTGCTCTCATTTCGACGCGTTCCGCTTCTTCACCCCGGCGGCGCGGCCGCTCAACCGCCTGCAACCGGAGCGCGCGACGACGAGCGAGCTGGAGCAGCGCGGTTGCCTGCACGCCAACATGGATCTCTACAAGTGGGCGTTCAAACTCGCGCCGTTCACCCCGGCGGAGCTGCTGGCGGACTGCTTCGCGCTGGCGCACGCGATCCGGCTGGTCGACATGCGCGCGAGTCCCTACGATTGCACGGCGCTAGGGCTGGCGCCGATCGCGATCGAGACGCCCGAGGGCCGCGCCGAGTATGAGCGTCGGCAACGCGACTTCGCCGAACGCAGCGTGCCGTTGCGCGCGCGGTTGCTGGTGTTGGTGGAGCGCCTGCTCGGACCGGACGGCAGTGGTCGGTAAAATACGCCGTCTCGGCTTGAATTGCCCGCGACAGGTCACAAGTGGCTTTTGTGTCCAGACCCGGCGGATCAATCACGGGTCCATGAACACCCCGACATGGTTCCTTTCCTTGGCGCTGCTCGGCACCGCCGCATGGGCCCAAGCCCCCGTCAGCCCGCCCGCGCCCGAGCCTCCGCTGTTCCGGGCTTGGGGCGTGAGAATCAACGCGCCCGATCTCGAAGAGGCCCGGCGGTTTTACGCCGAGTTTCTCGGCTTCGCGGCGGCGGATTCTTCCGCCGACGGCACGGCGGTGACACTGCGCACGGACGCGCGACATTTCACGCATGTCACGCTCGTGCGGCATCCGCACTCCGGGCATCTGATCTATCTGCGTGATTCGCACACCAGTTTCACAGTGCAGGTGCAGGACATAAGGGCGCGCGTTGCCCAAGCGCAACGCGAGCAAGTGCGGCTTTTCGAGCAGCATATCCGTCTCGAACAGGTCGGGCTGGCGGTGACGGTCGCCGACCCCGCGGGCACCATAGTGTCCTTGATGGATCTCACCGTGGAGTCATCGCCACCGAGCCCGGATCCCGCGATCTACAACTTTGGTTTTATCATTCCGATGAATGGCTACGCCAAGGCGCGCGAATTTTGGTGCGACCGCCTGGGGATGAGAACGTTGATGGACCGCTACCTTCCGTATGATCAGGCGGTTTTCAGCGCGGACCGGCGCTGGGGCTTCATGCTGCACATGCGCGAAGGCGTCTCGGCTTCGCCACGGGCACCTTATCCCGGCTATCCGACCGCGATTGTTCAACTCGCCACTTCCGATCTGGCTGCGGCGACGGAAAAACTCCGGGCCGCCGGCGCGGAGCTGTTGCTCGCACAGCCGGCAACCGACGCTTTCGGGCGACGCTACATCGCGTTCCGCGAGCCGTTCGGAACCCCCGTGGAGGTGCTCGAAATCCGCGAATGAGGATGGAGACCGCGCCGCGGTTGGTTTGGATGACGTGGCGCGGTGTGGGCGTTAGCCCATTCACTCGCGTCCGATCAACCGGTCGCTTGGCCATAAACTCACGCGGCTCAAAGCCAGGCCGAGGTCGCGCGCATCGGCCGACGCGGACTCGCGCTGCGGCGCGGCGGGCGAATGCACGCGCAGCCGCGCGGTGCCGTTCGTCAGCCGGACATTTTCGACGAGAATGGGTTGGTTCCTCAGCGTCGCCTCGCCTTGCGCGAGCGGACGCTCGTCCTGCGTGACGACGAACGGTCGGGCGCCGATGCCGCGCAGCTCGAGGCGCACGCGGACTGTCTCATCGGCGCGCGGCCAGACGCGGATCTCAATCTCGCCGCCCTGCGGCGACCAAGCCCAGGCGCTTCCGCCCGCCCGCTCGATCGGGTGCCAGCCGTCGCCGACCGCAGCAACGTAGGCGGCGCCGGTCGTGCGACCGGTGGAGATTTCGGCCGGCCTCTCCGGGACCTGCCAGAGCGCCAGCACGCCGCTCCACACCGTGAGATTGCCGGCGAGCACCCAACCGAGATGCGCGCGCTGGCGGAGGGCGACGATGTTGAACGCGACCGCCATCGGCAACAGCACGCGGGTCGCCGCGCCCGGGTGTCCTTCCCAGACGGCGACGCCGAGCGTCAGCATCAGCGCGGCAAAGGCCGCGCCCACGCGCCACCACGCGTCCTGCCAGCGCCAGCGCACGAGCAACCAACCGGCCTGCACCGTGAGTCCCACGTGCGCGAGCAAGGTCGACGCCGCGAGCCAGCGGTCGGGTTCGCTTTGCCAGAGCCGCCCCACTTCGACGGTTTTCCACAGCCAGCCGGTCAAGGGCAGCGTGAGGTTGCCCAGCCCCGGTTCCTGCCAACCGAGGCGCGCGGCGAGATATTGGATCCAGAGCCAGAGCGGCACGGCGCAGGCGATCGCCCAGCCCAACCGCCGCAGCAACACGCGCCACTCCCAGCGTTCGGTCGGTATGCCGGCGACGGTGCCGAGCAGCGCGGTCTCGCGCGTCAGACCCGCCAGCCCGAGCAGGACACCGGCCCGGCCGAGGCGGCGGCGCTCGGCCAGCACCACCGCTCCCGTGATCAACAGCACCGCGAGGAGGTCGGTCAGCGCCAGGCGCACGTTGTGCAGCACGCCCGCGGAAAACAGGATGCCGGCCCACGCGATCGTCTCCCGTCCGCCTGTCGCCGGAAAGATCCGCCACAACAGCGCCGCCAGGCCGAACCACAGCGCGACGTTGAGCCACGCGTAGGCGCGGACCGCCGCAAGGGCGTCGCCGCCGCCGGCCGCCCACGCCAGCCAACTGAGCAGGATCCGCCGCGCGCGGTAACTCAGGTTGTCGACGCTCGTCTGCAGGGCGGAATCGTCCGCCAGCGGGCGCGCGGCGAGTTGCGCGTAGTAGTGACCGTCGTAGCCGTCGGCGTAGGTGAACAACGGTGCGCCGCGCAGTTCCGGCACGGTCAGCGCCGCGGATTGCTCGTCCAGCTGGAGAAACCGCGTGAACCCGTAATACGGGTGCCAGAACCGCCCGGCCAGCCACGCGAAACCGAGCAGCAGCGCGACACGCACCGCCACGTTCCAGGAGAGAAGGCCGGGGAATTTCACCACGCCGGCAGCAGAGGGAATCGCCGCGTAAAGGCAATGCCGTCGCTCCGCACGACGTCGCACCGCGGAGTTGCGTCGCGCGGCGCGACGCGTAGCGTCGGCGGTCCATGGCCGCGCCGGGCTACATCATCCAGGATCGCACGCCGAAGAAGCCGAGCTACCCCATTCGCGACGAGCTCCGCGCCTACCTGCGCCGGTTCCGGCGCGAACGCGACCTGCCCGTCACCTACGAGCGGTTGCGCGATTTCCACGAGACGATGCCGCTCGTCGACGCCGACGGTAAGAACACGCTCTGGGACACCGTCATCTACCGCGCCGAGGACATGCCCGCGATCAACGAGGGCCTGAAGCGCATCTACGCCCTGCTCAAGGTCGACGGCGATTTCTCGGTCATGCAGCACCTCTACATCGACCGCGTGGACTTCTGCTCGTTCGGCAACTCGATGCCGTTCCGCGTGCGGATCGTGAACGCCTACAACGAGAATCCCGACTATTTCTACATCAAGAAGGCCGACGCCTCGCGCGTCTACGGCCTCGAGCTCGAGCACCTGCTCTCGCCCAACCGCCTCAACTTCCTCACCGCCGGCAACACGCTGATCGAGGAGCACGTCGCCGGCCTCCCGGGCGACGTGTTCATCGACAAGTGGCTGAGCGACTCCGTCCTCCGCCCGATCCGCATCGCGAAGGAGCTGGTGAAGTTCAACGAGCGCTGCTTCATCCGCCTGCTCGGCGACATGCGCAGCTACAACTTCGTCGTCGTCATCACGCCCGACTTCGAGGGCTCGCAGATCCGCATCCGCGCGATGGATTTCGACCAGCAGAGCCACCACGGGCGGAAAAACTTCTACCTCCCGCAGTTCTTCAAGGACAACACGCCGCTCGTCGAATTCTGCATCAAGCACCTGCACGCGAAGACGGCGTTCCAATACCAGCGCGAGGAGCAGACGCTGATGCTCCAACGCGCCGAGCTGGCCAGCGCGCGCCTCGGCGTGCTGCTCGACGCGATGGGCACCGACCCGATCGCGCCCGAAGAAAACGTGCACCAGCTCCGCGAAGGCCTGGCCGACCATTACGGCGCGAAGGAATTCCTCGCCTGCACGACGATGGGCCAGCTCGTCCGCACGAGCCTCACCGCCGTCCGCGCCCGCATCGAGCACGACACCCAGGGGCACCTGCCGAAGGCGTGAGGATGTTCTGACTCGCCCCTGTGCATCACTTCGCTAGCCGCATCGGCCACGTCATGCCCACCCGTTCACAAACTATACTCGAACAGGCCTTGCAGGCAGCCGTCGCACGGCGGTTGTCTTGTGCGCCACCCGCAGCTTTGCCAAAAACGCTGCCGCCTTACCGGGTATCAGCCTCTGTCGCGGCATATCTTGAGCGGATGCAGCAGTATCGGGAGCGGGCTCGTTTGGTGCGAGAGGGCGAATACCGTTAATCCCGGCCGAGGTGGCGGAAGGGCGAAAAGTGGCTTGCCAAAGCGAGGGCTTTTTTGATGCTGGCCAAAATATGGCCAGCAACGACACGGCTCCCGCTATTGATGCTTCGCCCAAGGGATTTGGGGCGTGGTTGCGGAGTCGACGGGAGGAGCGAGGTGGCATTCTCCGCACGGTGGCTGCGGCGGCTGACATGGACCCCTCTCACTTGGGCAAAGCCGAGCGCGGCGAACGACTGCCCTCTTGGGATAAGGTCGAGGCTCTCGCCCAAGCGCTCGACCTCGATTTGGCAGACGTGCAAAGCCGCTATGCCACGGCCAAACTCTGGCTCGAGTGTGACGGTGATCCGCGCCTGCTGGCCGCTGCCGCCACGCTCGCCCACGAGCACGCCGGCACCTACCTTGTGAACAAGCCTGCGAATAAGCTGCGGGCAAAAAAGTGAGCCGCTTTTCGTTTCCACGCCGCCCTCTTTACTCCTGACTCGCGCTTCCCCATGCCCTCGCTCCAGTTCAAAGGCAAAGCCTTCGTCCAGAACCACCATCTCGTGGTCCCGTTCCATGAGCTGACGCCGGTGAAGGCCAAAGGCACGAGCAAGACCGCCAGCCTGCACGACAACCTGATCGTCGAGGGCGACAACCTGAAGGCTCTCAAGGCCCTTCTGCCGACCTACCACGGCAAGGTGAAGTGCATCTACATCGACCCGCCCTACAACACCGGCAACGAGGGCTGGGCCTACAACGACGCCGTCAACTCGCCCATGATGCAGGACTGGCTGGGCAAGACGGTCGATCGCGAGGACCTCACCCGCCACGACAAGTGGTGCTGCATGATGCTGCCGCGCCTCAAGCTGCTCCGCGAATTCTTGACCGACGACGGCGCGATCTTCGTCTCCATCGACGACAATGAAGTGCATCACTTGCGATGCCTGATGGACGATGTGTTTGGTCACGAAAATTTCGTCGCCGATATTGTTTGGCGGTCTGCCGACTCGTCGAAAAACGACGCCAAACAATTCTCAATCGATCACAATCACACTTTGGTCTATTCACGAGAACCAGAGTGGCTCTCTATCCCGCTTGCGCGAACGGAAGCGGACAACGAGCACTACTTAAATCCCGATAACGACCCGAACGGGCCCTGGTTCTCAGGAAATCTTTCTTCGCCGAACCCGCGCGAAAATTTGCGCTACATCGTTACCTCGCCGAAAGGGAACAAAATCCGCCCTCCTTCCAACGGTTGGCGGTGGGAGAGAGCCACCCTCGAGGAGATGATTGATTCGGGCGAAATCGTCTTTTCGGATGACGAGACGCGCCTGATCAAAAAGACGTATCTCAAGGATCAAAGTGGCCTCGCCCCATCTACACTTTGGGCTGATATCGAAGAAACGGGGCACAACCGGAATGCCAAATACGAGCTGAAGAAGCTATTTCCTGAGAAAGAAACAGCGGAACTCTTCAAAACACCTAAACCCGTCAAACTGCTTCGTAAGATTCTGGCGATTTCGACCGGTCCAAACGATATCGTCATGGACAGCTTCGCTGGCAGTGGCACCACGGCCCACGCCGTGCTGGCCTTGAACAAGCAGGACGGCGGCAACCGACGTTTCGTGCTGATCGAAACTGAAGACTACGTGGACAGCATCACCGCCGAACGAGTCCGTCGCGTCTCGAAGGGTGTGCCTGCGGCTAAGGACGACGCGTTGAAAGCCGGACTCGGCGGCACGTTTTCCTACTTCAAGCTCGGGCGGCCGATGCAGATGTCGGCGATCCTCGACGGCAGCACGCTGCCGGACTTCGAATCGCTGGCCCGCTACGTCTTTTTCACGGCCACAGGCGAGGAATTCGACGCCAAGAAACTGAGCCGCAAGACCGGCTTCATCGGCACGAGCCGGCATCACGACGTGTTCCTGCTCTACACGGAAAACGCCGAGAAGCTGAAACAGCTCGCGCTCACGCTCGACGCCGCGCGGGCGCTGCCGAGCGTCAGCGGCAAACCGAAACTCGTCTTCGCGCCGACGAAGTATCTCGACGAGTCGTTCCTCGACCGGCTGCGCATCACCTTTTGCCAGCTCCCGTTCCAAATCTACAAGGCGCTTGATGTTTGAGCGCCCCGCCTCCCGCGACGCCGTGGTTTTAAAGGAATACCAGACCCGCACTCTCCAGCACGTCCAGGCCTACCTGCAGGCGCTGGCGGAGGCGCGCGCCAAGGCGGCGAAACTCGCGGCGGTCGATCCCGATCTCGTGGCGTCGTTCGACTTCACCGCCGTCGCGTGGCAAAAGGCGGAAGTCGGCCGGCCTTATCTCCCGCGGAAGAACGGCCTGAAGCAACCGCTGCCGGCGTTCTGCCTGAAAGTGCCGACCGGCGGTGGCAAGACCCTCCTCGCGACGAAGGTCGTCGATCTTTTCCAGACGCATTATCGCAAGCGCCAGAGCGGGCTCGTGCTCTGGATCGTGCCAACGACGCAGATTTACCAACAAACTTACGCGGCATTGAAGGATCGCGATCATCCCTACCGGCAAGCGCTCGACCTCGCGTCGGCCGGCCGGACGCTGATCCTGGAAAAGACGAGCGGCTTTTCGCCGGCGGATGTGGCGGAAAATCTCTGCGTGCTGATGCTCATGCTGCCGTCGGCCAATCGCGAGACAAAGGAGACGCTGCGGATGTTCAAGGACAGCGGCGGCTTCGACCGGTTTTTTCCGGCGGACGACGATGCGAAGGGCCACGCGGAGCTGCTGCAGCGCGTGCCGAATCTCGATACGTTCGAGAAGGAGAGCGGCTTCTTCGGCCGGCAGGTGAAGACCTCGCTTGGCAACACGCTGCGCGTGCTTTCGCCACTGGTCATCCTCGACGAAGGTCACAAGGCCTACAGCGCCGGGGCGCGGGCGACATTGGAAGGGTTCAACCCCGCGATAATCGTCGAACTCTCCGCCACGCCGCCGGATGAAAGCAACGTGCTGGTGGAGATTTCGGGTCAGGACTTGCTGCGCGAGGGCATGATCAAGCTGGAGCTGCACCTGAACAACCGCCGCAGCACGAATTGGAAGGACACGCTCCTCGCCGCCCTCGACCACCGCGAACGATTGGAAGAAAGCGCGAAGGAGCACGAGGCCCAGACGGGCGTCCATATCCGGCCGATCTGTCTCATTCAGGTGGAGCGCACCGGCAAGGAACAGCGCGGCGCCGGAAAGATCCACGCCGAGGACGTGCGCGAGTATCTGATCAGCGTGAAAGGCGTGCCGCCCGAGGAGGTGGCGATCAAATCGAGCGAGAAGGACGAGTTGAAGGAGGTCGATGACGACCGCGGCCTGTTGCATCGCGATTGCCGCATCCGCTACATCATCACGAAGCAGGCGTTGCAGGAGGGCTGGGACTGCTCGTTCGCCTACGTGCTCGCGATCCTGGCGAACCCGAGCTCGAAAACGGCTTTGACTCAGCTTGTCGGCCGCATCCTGCGGCAGCCCTATGCGAAGAAGACGGGCGTGCCCGCGCTGGACGAGAGCTACGTCTTTTGCTTCCAGCGGCGCGGCGAGGATCTGCTGGCGGAAGTGAAGAAGGGTCTCGCGGCGGAGGGCCTCGGCGATCTCCGCGACCATATCCGGGAAGAACGCGGCGGTGCGCCCGCCACCGGAGAGGCGCAGACCTTGAAGCCGCGGCCGGAAATGGCGAAGGCGGCCAAGCGGCTCGTGCTGCCCGCCTTCATGGTGCGCGACGGCAAGGAGTGGCGTCCGGCGCATTACGAGGCCGACATCCTGAGCCGCGTGCCGTGGGAAAAAGTCGATGTCTCGCCGCTGGCGGATCTGCCGTTGCTTGCGGTGAAGGACAAGGATGTCGAATTGCGCGCCGGTTTGGACGAGACGGCGCTGGGCGACGTGGAAAGCACCGCAGTCGCCCTGCCCGCAACGAAGACGGCCACGCTCGATTATGCCTTTGTCGCCGGGCACTTGATCGACGTGATGCCCAATCCGTGGCGCGGACACGAGCTGGCGAAGCGGGTGTTCGAGACGCTGTTGAAACAGCACGACCGCGAACTCGTGACGGACAATTTCGTCTTCATCGTCGAGGAGCTCCGCAAGCGACTGGAGGCGGAGCGCGACCGGTTGGCCGAGGAGGTATTCCGCACCCTGCTGAAAAAGGACGAGATGCGGTTCATCCTCGTGGGCGACGATCTCGGCTTGGAGCATGGCCTGCCGAACCGGTTGCCGAAAACAATCGTGCGCGAGCCCGGCGAGAAAAAGGCCACGCGTGACGGCGGGGATCAGTTCGAGCTCGACCTGTTCAATTTTGTGCCGGCCGAAGGCCTGAACACGCTCGAGCAACGCGTCGCGACCTATCTCGATGAACAGGAAGACCTGTTGCTCTTCTGGTATCGCAACCGCTCGCGCCGCGACTACGCCGTGCAGGGATGGAAACGCGGCCGCATCTATGCCGATTTCATCTTCGCCACTAAGGCGGACGAAAGCCCGGAGGAATTCGACCGGGTGTTTGTGGTCGAGACGAAGGGGCTGCACCTGAAGAAATTCTCCGACACCGATTACAAGCGGTCCGTCTTCGGCATCTGCAGCGAACTGGCGAAACAGAAACAGTGGAGCGCCTTCGTGCCCGCCATGAGCGGCTCGATCATGCAGTTTGAAGTCGTCGATGAGGAAGAATGGCAGAAGCGGCTGGCCGGGCTGTTGAGCGCCTAAGCCAATTTTATGGCCGACCTCTGGCTCAGTCACCTCCCTCGGTTGGCCTACTATGCGCCCGGATACCTGCTGCGCTGGTATTATTCGAAGGAGAGGCTGGCACAAAAGATTCGCGTGACGGTGCGCGGTGAGGGTGAAGGGGTGAATTTTTTTGCCGCCAGGCCCGGCAATGTCCGGATCTGGCTGTCCGTGACCAATTTTCTTCCCTTCGAGGTGGAAGTGGATCGCGCTATCGTGCGGATTTTCTGCGGCGTCAAAATTGCGGACGCCACTTACTTAAGCCGAGGGTCGCTGGCTGGGAGTTCCCACCATGAGTTGGTCGTCGAGCACACTCTGTCGACCGATCAATTGGATGCGATTGCGCGCCACAAGGAAGGCGACCACCAAACGCGCCTTGGGGTCGAACTTCATCTCAACTGCAAAGTGCGGGGTTTCATTGTCCAGCGTGGCGAGATCCAGGTCGGCAACGTGCGTTTCGTTAATTTCCACGATCCGAAGTTCTGGCACTAGCGGACTTCGGCCTTGGCGTCACAAGTCTGTCGCTTAGGTTCCGACTCACGGGCCGCCACCTTTCTTGCCGTCTTTGCCCGTGTCCGCCGCCCGCCTGTCCGTCCCCGCCGATTACGCCGCGTTGCGGCGGGCCGTGGAGGACACGGTTTTCAAGGGGCGGGCGGAGATCGAGCGGGCGTGGGTGCGGACTTACCACGAGACCGGCCGGCTGATCAACGAACACGTCCTGCGGCTGAAGGTGCGCGCCGATTACGGGGCGAAAATCCTGCACCGGCTCGCGGCCGACACCGGCATCAGCGAGCGCACGCTCTACGAGTGCCGGCAGTTTCAGCGCTGCTTCCCGATTCTGCGCGCGCGCGCAAAATTGACTTGGGCGCACTACCGCGTGCTCTGCCAGCTCGAGGACGAGTCCCGACGCGAGGAACTGCTCCGCCACGCCGAGCGCGAGGGTTGGACGTCCGATGAGCTGTCGCAGCACGTGCGGACGGCGAATGCGGCGGTGCTGCGCGTCGCGGCGGGCAGCGCCATGCCGCTCGCCACGCCCGCACCGGGGCGGCTGCAACCGAGGCGCGGCACGCCGGGGATTTGTCGCGTCGTGGCCGACGGCGACGGGCTGGCGGCGGATCTGGGCTTCGCGACGTATCTGCCGTTGTCGGGCGGCACGTCGGCCGAGACGGGAGATTTCGTGCGCGTGCGGGAGAGCCGGACGACGATCGAGCGCGAGGCGACGCGCGCCGATTTGTTCACGTATCACGGCGAGGTGTTGAAGGTCGTGGACGCCGACACGCTATGGGTGCGCGTGAGCTTGCCGGCTGGCGTGTGGGTGAAACAGAAGCTGCGGCTCCGCGATCTGGATGCTCCGGAGCTGTCGACGACCGAGGGACGCGCCGCGAAACGATTCGTCGACCAACTCTTCGCCCGCGGGCGTGCCGTGGTGTTTTGCACGACCAAGCCGGACAAATACGACCGCTACCTCGCGGATGTCTTCGTCACCGACGCCAACGGCCAGGAAGTGTTTCTCAACCAAGCCTTGCTCGATGCCGGCCATGCGGCAGTGAAGCGCGAGTGGGAGTTCGCCGATTGGGAGGAGTGATCGCGACGGCGAGGGTTTCCCCACCCGCTCATCGCGGCGCGGACGGAGTCCGCGCCCTACCTGACGTTCGCGACGCGGGACCTCACGCTTGCGGCGTGATCTTTTCCAGGGCGAGGGTGACGGCGGCGGTGCGGTTCTCGACGCCGAGTTTCATGAAGGTGCTTTCGAGGTGCTTCTTCACCGTCGTGAGCTGGATGCCGAGGATCGTGCCGATCTCGGGGTTGGTCTTGCCCTGCACGACCCAGTGGAGGATCTCGGCTTCGCGCGGCGTGAGGCCGAGGGCGGCGGCGAGGGCGGCGGGCGTGGCGTCGGCGACGTTGGCGGCGCGGGCGGTGCCGGCCTGCTGGCGGCGGCGCAGGCGCGCGGCGACGGCGGCGAGCAGTTCCGCGGGCTCGACCGGTTTCACGAGGTAATCGTCGGCGCCGAGATTCATGCCCGCGCGCAGGTCCTCGCGCTCGCCCCAGCCGGTGAGGAACACGAAGGGCAGGTGCGCCGTGGCGGCGTCCTCGCGCAACGCCTGCAGCACGCGGTGGCCGTTCATCTCGGGCATCGTGATGTCGCAGAGCACGAGGTCGGGTTTGTCCTGCTGCGCAAAGGCCACGCCCTCGCGGCCGTTGGCGGCCTCGCGGGTCTGGTAACCCTCGGCGGTGAGGAGGGCGGCGATCTGGCGGCGCATCTTGGCGTCGTCGTCGATGACGAGGATCTTTTGCACGGGCTCGGAGAATGCGGCTCGTCGTCGCGAAGTAAAGCGGGCCGTGGCGGGAGACGGCGCGGCCCCGGCTAGCCGAACGGCCCGCCTCCCCCGGCCCATGGCGCGGACGGGCGGGTTCTGGCATCCTGCGGACACCACGCCGCCCGCTCCAATCCTCCGCCGCTTCCCGCCGATGTCTCCCCAGGAAATCCAACTCGTCCGCACGTCGTTCACCCGGATCGTGCCGATCGCCGACCAGGCCGCCGCGCTGTTCTATGCGCGGCTCTTCGAGCTGGACCCCGGCCTGCGCGGGCTCTTCCGCGGCGACATGGCGGAGCAGGGCCGGAAGCTGATGCAGGCGATCGGATTCTGCGTCGCGAGCCTCGACCGTCTCCCGAGCATCGTGCCGATGGTGCGCCAGCTCGGGTTGCGCCACGCCGGTTACCAAGTCCGCGAGGCGCACTACGAGAGCGTCGGCGCCGCGCTGCTGTGGACGCTCGAGAAGGGCCTCGGCGCGGACTTCACGCCGGCGATGCGCACCGCGTGGTCGAAGCTCTATTGGTTGCTGGCCGAGACGATGAAGGCCGGCGCCCGCGACGGCTCAGCCCAGCACGAACGCGTCGCCTGAACCTTTTTCCCCTCCCTCCTCCGATGTCCGCTCCTCCCGCCACCGCCGTCCGCCGCGCCGTCTATCTGACGGGGCTCGCGGCGTTGCTCACCGCGGCGGGGCGCGGCGCGGTCCCCTCCTCCACCAACGCCGATGAAAACCACGAATCGTCTCCTCCTCTGCTCCGTCGCCCTGCTGTTGCTCGCGCTCCTCTCGGTCCGCTCCGCGGCGGCCGAAGACTCCGCGCCGCTTGAACGCGGCCGCTACCTCGTCGAACGCGTCGGCCTCTGCGCCGACTGCCATTCGCCGCGCAACGAAAAGGGCCAGTTCATCATGGAGCACTGGTTGAAGGGCGCCGCGCTGCCCTTTCAGCCGACGGTCGAGATGCCGTGGTCACCCGTCGCCCCGCCCCTCGCCGGCCTGCCGTCGATGACCAACGAGGAGGGCGTGCGCTTCATGCAGGAAGGCACACGGCCCGACGGCTCGCGCCCGCGACCGCCGATGCCGGAGTTCCGCTTCAACGAGGAGGACGCGCGCGCCGTCGTCGCCTACCTGAAGTCGCTCCAGCCGTAACCGCTCTTCCGACTTCCGGCGGCGTTGCAAGTCGCCGCCGGACACAACAGGGGTAACAAAAGGGGCGCAGGCGTGCGGCGGACAAGTCCGCCGTTGCCTGCGCCCCGATTCTTTTCTCCCATTCCGCTCCCGCCGCCGTGCACCCCCGGCCCTCCAACTCCGATCCGTTGGCCGCGCGTCTCGCCCACGCGGAGGAGGCGCTGCGCCTGAGCGAGGCCAGCCGCCGCGAGTCGCAGGACTACTTCGAGAAATCATTCTTCTCCAACCCGGCGCTGATGACGCTCGCCGACCCGATGGACGGCCGGCTGATCGAGGTGAACAGCACCTTCGTGCTCGCGACAGGCTGGGCGCGCGAGGAGGCGCTCGGACGCAGCACGGTCGACCTCGGGCTCTGGGTCGACGTCGCGCAACGCGACCGCTTCATCCGCCTCGTCCAGGCCAACGGCAGCGCGCGCGACTTCGAGGCGCAGTTCCGCTCGCGCGCCGGCGTGCTGCGGCACGTCCTGCTCACGGCCGATCTCATCGAGGTGCAGGGCCGACCCTGCATGCTCACGGTCGGCATCGACATCACCGACCGCCGCCGCCGCGAACGCGAGCAGGCGGCCGTCTACCGCATCGCCGAGGCGGTGAGCAGCGCGACGGACCTGCAGGCGCTCTTCGTCCGCATCCACGGCATTTTGCAGGACCTGATGCCGGCGAAGAACTTCTTCGTCGCGCGCCTCGACGCCACGCGCACCGAGGTGTCGTTCCCGCTCTTCATCGACGAGCGCACGGTGCCGCCGCCGCCGCGGCCGCACGCGAAGTTCCTCTCCGACTACGTCATCCGCACGCGGCAGCCGCTGCTGCTCCGCCACGACGAGGTGGAGGAGTTCCGCGCCCGCACCGGCTACGCGCCGCGCTACGGCTGGTGCCAGGTCTGGCTCGGCGCGCCGCTGATCGTCGACGGCGAGGCGGTCGGCGCCATCACGGTGCAGGATTACCACGACGCACAGGCCTACCGGCCGGAGGACGTGCCGTTCTTCACCTTCGTCGCGGCGCAGGTCGCGGCCGCGCTCCAGCGCTACGAGGCCGGCGAGGCGCGCCGCCGCATCGAGGCGATGCGCCGCGAGTCGGAGGAGTATTTCGCCAAATCCTTCCACGCCAGCCCGGCGCTCATGGCCATCGCCAGCCTCGAGACGGGCCGCATCATCGAGACCAACGAGGCGTTCCTCCGCGCCTCGGGTTACCGGCGCGACGAGGCGCTCGGCCGCACCTCGCTCGAGCTCGGGCTCTGGGCCGATCCCGCGCAACGCGACGGCGTCATGGCCGAGCTGCGGGTGCGCGGGGCCGTGCACGGTTTCGAGGGCACGTTCCGCACCAAGCACGGCGAGCCGCGCCACGTGCTGCTCAACGCCGACACCTTCGAGCTCGCCGGCCGGCCGGCGATGCTGATCACGGCGATCGACTTCACCGACCGCCGCCGGCGCGAGCGCGAGCAGGAGCTGATCTACCGCATCTCCGCGGCGGCGCTCGACGCCCCGGACCGCGCGACGCTGTTCACGCGCGTGCACGCGATCGTGGGCGACTTCCTGCCGGCGCGCAGCTTCTTCATCGCGCTCTACGACCGGCGCACCCGCGTGGTGTCGTTCCCGCTCTGGAACAACGAACACACGCCGACCCCGCCGGCCCCGCGCCCGCTGGCGCGCGGGTTGACCGACTACGTGCTCAGCACGGGCCAGGCGCTGCTCATCACGGAGCCGGAGCTCGACGCCTTCACGGCGCGCACGGGTTTCGCGCCGCTCTTCGGCCGCTGCGCGGCGTGGATCGCCGCGCCGATGGTCATCGCCGGCGAAACGGTGGGCGCGGTGTCGTTGCAGGATTACGCCGGCCCGGCCGCCTACCGGCCGGAGGACCTGCGGCTGCTGGAATTCGTCGCCGGCCAGATCGCCGCCGCGCTCCAGCGCGTGGAGGTCGAGACGGCGCGGCGGGAATCGCAGGAGTATTTCGCCAAGCTCTTCCACGCCAGCCCGGCGGCGATGACGATCCGCGACCTTGCCGACGGACGGCTGATCGACGTCAACGACGCCTATGCCGGTGCCTCCGGCTACACGCGGGGCGATCTCCTCGGCGAGAACGGGCCGCCGCCGATGCTCTGGATCGATCCGCAGCAGCAGCAGGATTTCGCGGCCGAGCTCCGCGCCAAGGGCCGGGTGCGGCA